>CAZYXQ010000182.1:0-2215 GCA_964651235.1 uncultured Gammaproteobacteria bacterium | reverse complement strand
TAGATTTTTTCTTTTGGCGCCTTTATTACCCAAGAACCTTTTAGATAAATTTGTTTCATGAAAACATTATACCAATTCATTGATAAATGAAAAAGGGATCAAACACTTTTTATCTCCTCCAATCCCTGATCATTATCCCGCCTTTTGGGAAAGTTTTTCGAATAAAAAAGTGGCTGCGAGATATGTTTCGCAACCACCTTATGAAACCTGTAATTACAAGGTTTCTTTTTAAACTTTCTGCCTGATAAAATACCAGTCTTTGTCAAAATAATTTTCAGGCGAACTTATCACTCTTCCAGTTCTCGGCTCAGGAATTTTCCAGTTATTGCTGACGAAAAGATATGATATGCCCATTCTTCCATCCGGCAAAAAATGTAGTGTACCAGGCAGGACGACATGAACATAAGATTCAGTCGGATAGAAATCCGCCGGAAGCATCCACCAGCGATCAATAACAGCCTGACCTTTATGGCATCCGAAATCACTGATTCCCTTTGCTCTCTTGATCAACTCATAGCCCGTTATTTTTTCCTCACCATTGGTTGCTGGAACCAGCTCCAGTTTGGAGACATCAATATCTTCCGCAGCAACCTCACTGTCATCAAGAATCTTCACCCAGTCTTTCTCTTCTTTAAACCGCTCAGGAGTTTTCAGGGGAATGAGATCATTGATCATTCCTGCAATGCCCTCCTTTAGAAGATTCTTATTTTCCCGAAGCGCCTTTAAGATGCATTCCGACGGAGGGTACGCTCCCTGGAACACATCCTCCAATATCTTCGTCACGATATCAAGCCCATCTTTTAATTCTCCGGGGCCCCATACTCTCGGTCCGGTTAATAAATCATCTTTTCCCATTATTTATCTCCCCCCTTTGCAATTTTTATAGGTTATGTGTCTTCCGCACAAACTGGCAACAAAACAATCAATATTCTAATTGCTTTGCTGCCAATTTGTGTTTTGTATATTGGAAAGAACTGACTAAGAAGCCTACCATATAATTTTAATTTAGTTAAGCCTAATTTTATTCAGGGCAATAAAAAATAAGGCATAATTAAGCCTTATTTCTGCTAGCTCCCGTTAGCAGATATATTTCGTGATATAAACACAAATAAATTAGAGCTGGATTTGCAAATGTTTGATTTTGCAAAACATAAAAAGCCTGCAAGGTTTCCATCCTTGAACAGGCTTTTATGAAAGCGATGTTTCAATTTTTAATTTGACAATTTAATCACGCGGTCCGCGTTCAACTCCATCGAAGAAATTGTGTCCATCATCGGGCGGCTTGCCTTTTGACGATTCGGGGATGTTCCAACTGTGATATTCCCATTTTTCACGGTCCACCATACGCGTTACGACTGTCATGCTTCTCGGTTCCACTAAGAGTTTACCGGTGGCAACGAAAGCGTTGAAACCTTTCTCAATGGCTTGAGCAAGTTCTTTGCGAATCTCAGTTGTACGAGATTTTCCAGTAAAGCTTTCCGTAAAAAGTTCCTGGACGTAAAACACTACGCATCTGCCAGAATGTTCCTGTATTGATGGTATGTACATGGGAGTGACATACTCAATATCAACTTCCAGACTCTTAACAGATGCTACCCAATTCTTGATTTGACCAATCAATTCAAGAATAACCCCTCGTCTCGCTTCGACTCCTGTGAATTCTATAACCGGCATTTTTCCTCCTTAGGCTACAATGTTTATCTACATTAATGATCTTCCATACATTATCAGAACAGGCACGGGAAATACTTCGTTGTAAGGATGACCAGCCTGCTCCAAGATCATGATGATGCCATCGCAGATTTTTCTTAGTTTCGAAACTTCCATCTGCATGAATGATTTGGAGTAAATGCGAGCCATCACATGCTCCTGCCTGTCTGTGGTTTCATCGGTAATAAAAGTCACTGTCGTACTGTCTTCATGAATATCAAGTTTATCCGCAAAATACTTCTTTATTTCTTTGCGAATCTTACCTTTTACATCTCTTTCGCCTGGAGTTAATCCAGATATGTCGATAATTGGCATAACACCTACCCCCTAGTTTGAATTTGTAAAAGAAATTTTACGAATAGGCTCTTCCTAATTCGATATTGAAGAATACTACAATATTTGCAATAAGTCAATCGTAGCGTAGGATTCGAAATTAGAAACTATTTATTTTCAAAATTTGTAATAATAACAACTTCTTTTTCATGAATATATCCGTCTTTTCCAT
>CAZYXQ010000181.1:0-2237 GCA_964651235.1 uncultured Gammaproteobacteria bacterium | reverse complement strand
ATCAACACGGTTCCGGTCCACCGATCAGGAACCGGTTTCGCTACACCCAGACCTCTACAGCCCCTGAACCCGGCCTGTGGCTTTTTCGTGAGATTGGCAATCGAGGCTTTAGACGAAAACTCATATAGAAATATTATTTGCCTATTTTAATCTCCAATTACTCCAAGAATCATTTACCATGGGTGAAACTAAAACTTTTGGCGTCTGACTCTTACTGTTAACCACAATCGATTGTTGCTTTACCTGAGTTGTTACATATTCTGTAAGTTCATACAAGCTTACATCACCTTTACTATTCTGAAGCATTTTGAGCAAATAATAGGTAAATAAACCATGTCCCTTTTCTTTTATTGGCAGTGCTGTCTCATCCTCACTTGTTGCACTGAAAACGATAATATTTCCTGAAAGGACTTCTTCTTTTGGCTTCAATTTAACTCCCCGACCATCTGCAAGCATTCCTTCTCTGGACCCGCCACTAAAACAAGCATCTAGAAAAATAATTACACCAGAATTTGCTATTTTACTTAGATTAGAGTAAAGCTCATCAGTTTTAATAGCCGTTGCCGGGATTGATGAGCTTCCGTCAACAGGAAGCAAATAAGCACTTTTATCTTTTTCATCAGGCATACCATGGCCGGCATAATAGAATATTACCTTTGCTGAGCCATTATATGCATTCATGACATCCTGAATCCATTTTATTTCACCCAACATTTGCCCATACGTACAGTCTTTTACTAAATGAACGTTGTTTGCAGGCAAGCCTAATGTCTTTTTACAATATTCAGCAAATATACTTGCATCATTCAGTGCATATGGAACCGTGATTTCGTTTTTGTAATTCTCGTTCCCAATTATTAAGGCAAATGTTGTAGTGCTATTAACTCCAGTAACCGGTATTTCAATATCCACAGGGTCTTTACCAACTACAATAGTTACCGGTTCACTTTGCTTTTGCGATGTAGCACCCTCATATTGCTCAATTTCAAGATTAAGTGATTCGAAATTTAATGTAAAAATTTTATTTGGATTATAATCTGGCTGATTTCTAATATCGTATTTAAAAGTTTTTTGCTTTGAGGTATCAGCAACCCACAATTCACTGATAACCCACTTTTCATTTGAAATGACCATATCTTTCTTTACAATTTCATGATCCCTAAAATTAGATTTAAAAAATGGAGCATCTTCAATCGGAATATGCATAATTATACCGCTAAACCCAGTGAAAGTAATCATAAATGTTTGACCATCAGAATCATATTTACCAATAGTTGCATTTTTCCATGATATTTTATTTAATTCATTCACTTTTAATTTATTAGTAACTTCAAATGTTATTTTTTGTAATGCAGTATCTCTGGTTTTCATACGTTCGATGTACGCGCTAGAAGTTTCAAATTCGCCTTTTTCCTGCCACTTCATCATTTCAATACGTACTTCATTGGTAATTATTTTCGATAAAGTAATGTCGTTGTTAAAATTTGGGATTTTATATTTTTCTAATAAGGCTAAATATTCCGCTTTATAACGGATTAATTCAAAGTCTTTATCCCTCTGAAAATAGTAAAAATTACCATAGCCATTTTTTATTGCTAAAACAACAATTTTAATTGAGTTTTCAGCATCACCGGCTAGAGCATACATACATGCTAAATTATAGTAATTATCCTTATTTGGTTTGATGTTTACAATATCAATCATCTGAGTTATTGCCAATTCTTTTTGTCCCAAAAATAACATGGAGAAATATGAATACGTAGAATCAACATTTAAGGATATCACTTTATTGAAGTTATAATTAGCTTTGCTTGGCGTATTTAAGCCTAAATAACACTTTCCCATACAAAAATAAGCCCACACATATTTTTCGTCTATTGAAATGGCTTTTTCAAAGTCTTTAATCGCCTCAGAATATTGATCCAAGTGATATTTACATTCCCCACGTCTATAATACTTATATGGATCTTTTGAATCTAATAAAATACCGTTGGTGTAATCACTTATAGCTAGTTGATAATTGCCCAAATTTTCATTTGCAAATCCTTTCAATTGGTAGGCACGAGTATATTTTTTATCCTTTTCAATAATTATATTATAATCATCAATTGCTTCTTGAAATCGGTATAATTCAGATTTAAGATGGCCTCTAAGAAGATATATTGATAGAAGATTTGGGTCTATTTTGATTGCTTCAGCATAATCAGCAAATGCTTCATCGTATTTTTCCAATCCTT
>CAZYXQ010000180.1:0-2237 GCA_964651235.1 uncultured Gammaproteobacteria bacterium | reverse complement strand
CCTGGACACCCCGATGGAATCGTTACCTTTTTTCACAAAACCAGTTTCTTTCACTTTTAGATATTTTTTCAGGAGGTACACTCATAAATTTTTCCGTTATGGCACTTGGTCTTAATCCATATATCAACGCATCGATCATTTTACAACTGTTATCTGCTATCATTCCACAACTTGAACAACTTGCAAAAGAAGGGGAATATGGACGTTTTAAAATGAATCAATATACACGTTTTTTAACGGTTCCCCTTACCGTATTGCAATCAATCGGCATATATATGCTTTTGAAAAACCAACAAGTCATAGGAAATCTTTCTCCACTTGAATTTTTTTCATTCGTCTTTACTCTTGTAGCAGGTACATTTATTCTAGTTTGGTTTGGAGAGCTGATTTCTGAATTTGGGTTAGGAAACGGAGTATCACTACTTATATTTGTAGGAATCGTTGGGAGACTTCCAGTGCTCCTCGGAAGAACAGCTCTCACGTTTAATCAAGAGCTTTTTTTTAATCTTATTGTATTTGCGATTCTTTCAATTCTTGTCATTGCTGCAGTTGTGTTTGTAAACGAAGCAGTTCGAAAAATTCCAGTATATTATGCAAAACGAATTAAAGGTAACAGAGTATATCAGGGAGCAACCAACTACCTTCCTCTAAAGCTTAATCAGGCGGGGGTTATCCCAATAATATTTGCAGTATCGTTTGTATTAATGCCACAACTAGTAGGTAATTTTTTAAGGTATGTAAAAAATCCTGTGGTTGCAAATATTGCTTCGTTTTTAGCAAACACATTTAATCCTTCAGGCTTTTTTTATAACTTTTTCTATTTTGTACTCGTAATTGCATTCACTTTTTTTTATACCGTTATTGTATTTAATCCTCAAAAAATCGCTGAAGAAATTCAAAAGCATGGTGGTTTTATTCCGGGTATCAGGCCAGGTTTAGCTACTAAACAATATCTCGAGAAAATTGTATATAAGATAACAAGTGTAGGAGCGGTTTTTTTAGGAATAATTGCGGTACTTCCAGCTCTCGTGTCCACGCTAACTGGAATGAGCGGATTAGTTATCGGTGGAACAGGAATACTGATAGTTGTTTCAGTTATTTTGGAAACGTTCAAGACAATGGAAGCTCAGCTTGTTATGAAAAGTTATGATAAGTTTGCGAAGTAAATTATCAATTTATTTTAATGTATGGCCAAAAAAGGTTCACGTGTTCTAATCGGGCTTATTTGTGAGAAATGTAAAAAACAGAACTATGTCGTTGAGAAGAATAAGGTTAATACGCCAAACCCGGTAAAACTGACAAAATATTGCAATAAATGTAAATCACATAAGACTCATAAAGAGACTAAAAAATTAGATTAATTTTTACGTATGAAACTTGTTTTAATTGGAATACAAGGATCCGGAAAGTCAACTCAAGGAAACCTTCTTTCTCATTTATTTAAAATACCGTATCTTTCAACGGGTCATATTTTCCGCGAAATTGCAAAGGAAAAAACCACACTTGGAAGGTATATGAAGGAAACGATTAATGCGGGTATATTAGTTCCTGATGCGAAAACCATTGAGATTGTGAACGGGTATCTGTCCCGTCCCGAATATAAAAGAGGTTATATTCTTGACGGATTTCCGCGAACTACAAAACAAGCAGAAGAATTTTCAAACAATGTAGATAGGGTTATTTATCTTGAAATTCCTGATAAAGAAGCCCTCTGGAGATTGATGAATAGGCATCAGGATCGGGCTGATGAAACTCTGCCAGCACTTAAAAAAAGAATTGAGCTGTTTCATAAACATACCAAACCAGTTATTGAATTTTATAGAAAACAAGGCAAACTTATTGAAATTGACGGAACCAATACAATTCGTGAAGTAAACAAGGAAATTCTTGAGAATTTGGGAAAGCAGCTCGTAAAAAATCAATTGAGAGAATGGAAACAAAGAAAAAAAGCAATATTAGCTATTGTAGGATTACCCGGTGCCGGTAAAAGCGAAGCGGCCGCTTATTTTTCAGCAAAAAAATTACCTATCATTTCTTTCGGTAAAATAATAAATGACTATATTGATATACAAAATCTATGACATTCAGAAACAGTACACCAAAAAGTAATGGTAGTGGTCAGAGAGAAGTATGGAAAAGAAGCGCTTGCAGTATTAAATAAGGAAAAAATTGATAAGGAATTCAAAACAAACAATATAATAGTTATTGACGGTATGCGTTCCTGGGAAGAATATCTC
>CAZYXQ010000179.1:0-2258 GCA_964651235.1 uncultured Gammaproteobacteria bacterium | reverse complement strand
GAGAGGGCAGAGATACGTTGTTATTATAATACTTCGTATCTTTCCCTACTCGATTGGCGGTAATGGCAAGAAACAAAAACAGCATAGGATGAATCGGGAAACTGAAGAATTTTAAGTATTTTTGCTTAAACTGAATTGGGAGGCTGGAATGAAAACAAATCATAAGATAATAAATGGCGACAGTAGGAATATGATTGAATTGTCAAACAATTCTGTTCATTTGGTGATTACGTCACCTCCATATTGGCAGTTAAAAGACTACGGATCAGAAACCCAAATTGGATTTAATGATAGTTATGAGAACTATATTAATAATTTAAATTTAGTCTGGAAAGAGTGCTACCGCACATTACATAATGGTTGCCGACTGTGTGTAAATATTGGCGATCAGTTTGCAAGGTCAGTCTATTATGGTCGTTACAAGGTTATTCCAATCAGAGAAGAGATAATAAAGTTCTGTGAGAATATCGGATTCGATTATATGGGGGCAATAATATGGCAGAAAGTAACTACATCAAATACAACTGGTGGTGGAGTGCAAATGGGGTCTTATCCGTATCCAAGAAATGGAATCCTAAAATTGGACTATGAGTTCATACTGATTTTTAAAAAACTTGGAGATGCACCAAAGCCAACAATAGAACACAAGGAACAATCGAAAATGACTGCTGAAGAATGGAACACATTCTTTGCAGGACATTGGAATTTTGCCGGAGCAAGGCAGAACAATCATATTGCGATGTTCCCCGAAGAATTGCCAAAACGGTTGATAAAAATGTTCTCTTTCGTTGGTGATACTGTTCTTGATCCCTTTATGGGAAGTGGAACCACTTCATTAGCTGCAAGGAATACAGGGCGAAATTCAATGGGTTATGAAATTAATTCCGAATTCATTTCTGTAATGAAAGAAAAATTGGAGGTTCATCAAAAGGATCTACTTGGAACCACCTATGAATTTGTAACCCAACAACCCATAAACAATGACTTTGAAATACAAATACAGCAACTACCTTATATTTTCAAAGATCCCCATACACTTGACAAAAAAATTGATGTAAAAAAACTGCAATTCGGTTCAAAAATAGATAAGGATGGTTCGACAGAAAGAGAGGAATTATTTACTGTAAAAGAAGTAATCAGTCCGGAAATATTAAGACTTAGCAATGATTTGACGATAAAACTTCTCGGCATTAAAGAAAATCCTGCTACTAATGGGAAAGCAACATCGTTTCTAATCGAAAAGACAAAAGGAAAAAGGGTTTTTCTAAGATATGATAATGTAAAATATGATAATCAAAACAATCTCCTTTGTTACCTTTATCTTGAAAATAAAACATTTATCAATGCTCATTTGATTAAAAGCGGCATGGTAAAAGTGGATCATGATGTAAATTATAAATTCAAAAACAAATTTCTTACGCTATTCAACGAAACATGCCCATAAATTATACTCAACAAGATAGACGAGTTCTACTTGCTGCTTTACAAAACGGACGACAGAATGCAATTAGAGCAAGAAGACTTGCACAAATCATTGGCTATCCAACTGGGGGAAACCAAGTTCGATTAAGAGGTCTTATTAAAGAATGTATTGAAGCCGACGGTGATCTAATTGGCGCAGCAACAGGTCAACCAGCCGGTTTCTTTTTAATAATTACTTGTAATGAATTGGAAACATACCTTGATAGTCTTGAAAATAGAACAAGAAGCGATAATTCTCGAAGAACGGCACTCATTAATAGTTGGAATAATAATCCAGTAAATCAAAACACCAATAAACAAATACTTACAATTATCTAATGACTAAAGAATGGATAGCAGGCTCGGAAGGAGCTAACATGAAATTTAAAAGAGAGACACTTTTAAATTACGGAATGAATAGATTGGGTCTAAATAAAGCTCACAGCGTCGGATCGGTGTCTGAACTTATAAGGGCTTGTGCCCCAACAACTCTTCTTGAATGGGAAGAGTTTTATTTCTCTAAAGCCTCCCAAAAGAAAAATGGTGGATTAAAAATCACACGAGAGTTTATCACTGGTCTTGGTCAAACATTGTATATCAAGCTATCCGAAGTTGTTCAAAACGAGTTAGAATCAATTTCTGAAGAAGAATGCATTGATTACGCATACAACCTTGTATTAAACCGGACATATGAAGGTTATAGAACAGAGATAGAAACTATTTATGGTCAATTAGAAGGCGCAATTAATAAAAAAATTGAACCTGCTCCCGATACTTGGGATAGGACTTATGGCGTA
>CAZYXQ010000178.1:0-2264 GCA_964651235.1 uncultured Gammaproteobacteria bacterium | reverse complement strand
TAATAACGGGTGATGATTGAAGATAAAATGGAAACAAAAACTGCAATAAGGACTGTTACAACAATTAATGTATATATTTGAGTATTTTTCTTCGAATGAATAATTGCATATAGTGCAAACGGTATGAACGATATAAAATATCGACCTTGTGTACCGTCGATGACAGGTGATCCTACCCGTTTCCAGATTAGATAGAAAAAAGTAAAAATATAAGAATATGTTATGCATAAGACTGTTAAAAGGAAAAGTACTTGTTTTGTTGAAAGAACCTCCTTTTTTACTGGTTTAATAAGGTAAACGAGAATAATTCCAACCAATACATACAGGCCATATATCCACACATCCATCGAATAATCAAGCCATCCAAAAATTCCGACAAGTCCTTGCAGATGGAATTTTAATTGTGATACTGATGAAGTGAAAAAAATTACTAAGTATGAAAATGGGTGTTTTATCATGAATAATAGCTGTTTTTGAGGATCAACACCTTCAGGATGACCGGTATAGGAGAGTGATGATACATAAAGGGGAAGCTTCAAAAGAAAGTAAAAAAACATGACCGAAAAAAACCAGACTGCAGTTTTTTTAATATAAACAACTTTATCTTTAGAAATTCTTCGATAAGGAAGTAAAAAAAATAACAAAATCATCGGTTCATATATTGCTTTTGCAATAAGATAAAATACCATAATGCATCCAAAAACAAAGAGTTGTTTTCCTGAAATCCGTTTTGAATGAAGAAGGTGTACTAAATAAGAGAATAATGTAAAACCCATCATGTAATTCATACCGTCATAGTTATATGCCGTTATCTGATGGATAAACATAGGGAAAGAAAATACGAAAAGAAGAAGATACCGGTAAGGTTTTATAGTTTTTTTATACAAAATCAATATCCAGATAAATGAAACAATAAACATAGCAAGTCTACCGAGGTAAAAAGAAAGGTAGGAATTAAGATGGAGTATTCGGGCTAAGAATAACCCAAAAGCGTGAGGGATATAGGCAAATGCACCAAGCCCAAATTCTGCTTTTTCCTTTAAATATACCGGTTTAAATGCCTGCTCTGATACAAAGAGTGGTTTATTAAAAAAATGAAGATCAAATTTTACCTGGGGTCGATAAGGAATTGCATTGAGATTCTTATCATTGATAAGATCATAAAACTGAGAGTCAAGGGGAAGTTTATGATCGTCATTCCATAAAAAAATAAACCCTTGTCTCAAATATACTGCACGTTTAAAATGGCCATGTTCATCCGGTTTCTGTAAGGGGGGCACCAATAAGGAAAATGATATACCAAGGAGTAAAATATAACCGAAAATAAGCCGAGTCAAAAACTTCATTTGAACTATTATAACAAGATATTTGGTACAATAAAAGCTGAATGAAAACAACTCTCGGGCTTTGCGCGATAACAAAAAATAACGCTGCCCTTTTACCGCAAATGCTTTCTTCTGTTCAAGGACTAGTTAATGAAATTGTGATAATTGATGACGGATCAACCGATAATACCGTTGAAATTGCAAAGCAGTATGGAGCCCGTGTTTTTATTAAAAGCGGATATGACCTTGGAAGCAAAAGAGCATATGCCTTAGCGCAAACTAAAAGTGAGTGGATTCTTATGCTTGATGCTGATGAAACGATTAGTTTAAAACTTAAATCCCAAATCGAAAATCTACAACTTGAATCTCAAAAGTATTCTGGATTTTATATTCCCTATCAAAATCATCTTTTCGGAAAACCAATCTATTATGGGGGAGAAAATTACAAGATTCTCAGGTTATTTAAAAAAAGAGAAGCATTAATAACTTCAAATTTGGTTCATGAGCATGTTAGAGTTTCCGGAAAAATCGGATTATTAACTGCAAAAATACACCATTATTCATATCAAAATCCCATTCAAATGTTTGTAAAGTTTACTGATTATGCAAAAAGGGAAGCGATACAAAAAGCTAGAAAAGGCGAATCCAGTTCTTTGAAAAAAATAGTGATGTACCCCGTTCATATGTTTTATGAAAGATATATAAGCGATAAAGGTTATAAAGACTATCCGTTACGTATTTTACTTGATATGGGGTTTGCTTATATGGAATTTATGACGTATGTATTTCTTATTTTGTATCGCATAATATATCAAAAATCCCAAAATGTATAACCAGTTTATTAAACTGATAAAGCCGGCAATGAGTGCAGATAAAGGGGCATATTCTAACTCAATCACGTGTTCACCTTTTGGAATCTGTAGCATTTGAAATACATTG
>CAZYXQ010000177.1:0-2265 GCA_964651235.1 uncultured Gammaproteobacteria bacterium | reverse complement strand
TTCAGATTGAAGTTTTTTAATTCGATTTGGTGCGCCAATGCCTGCTAAAAGTAATTTAATATCCGGTTTGGATTTCTTCACAAAGGGTAATATTTCGTTTGACATGAATAAAACTGCATCAATATTAGGGGGATAACTAAGGTTCCCCATAAATAACAAATCATAAATTTTGGGTTCAGTCCTTGGATAAAACATTTCGAAGTCTACGCCATTGGGTACAATCTTTATTTTACTTGCCATTGGACTTTTTATCGAGTCCCTATCCTGAGAAGAAATAATGCAGAAATTGTTAATAAACCCGAACACCTTCGATTCATATGCATAAAGTAGATTCTTTTCGTAAGCGTAAAGTAATCGTTTAAAGATATTTGGTTCAGTTTTTTGCCTTTTCTCCATCCCCTTACCGAACGCATCCATAAAGTCAAGCGATTTGTGGATTCCCTCAACGTTCTTTACATATTCTGTGGTTCTGATTAAATGACAGTGAATGAAATCAGGCTTAATGTCCTTAGTTATCTTATTTATTTCATAATTTATTTTGCTGTAATAAAAAAAAGCGACCTGTAGTGGCATTCGTTTAAATGGGCTTAAAAAGAGTTGAAAGATTCTTTTGTAAAGAGGTAATACCAATACATCAACTGTTTTGCAAAAGATCGAGATCTTCTTTAAGTCCTTATCCGTTATCTGTTTTTCATTAATTGCAATTAAGTGTACATCATTCTCTTCAGCCAAATGCTTTAGCTGATAAAAAACCCTCAATTTATCTCCCTTATTGAGAGGATAAGGGAAACGGGATGTTATAAATAGAATTTTAGCCAAGTACTATTCCCTTATCTTTGAGAATAAATTTCGAAATTTGGTTTGAGAAATTATTAATACCAGCATCATTTAAATGCACTCCATCAAAAAAATCCTGTTCTGTGTGTTTTAGCTGCAACGATCTTATTTCATATTGAATTGCTGATTGGTTGATGACAGAATTAAACTCGGAAATAGTTTCATTCATCTCAATGGAGTAGGGATACATTATACCCTTGTGAAACTCAGGAATGGTAAGGATAATTACATTTTTGTTAACTGTCAGCAATTTTGTTTTTAGTATTATTTGGTCTAATGCGATTTTGAAATCTTCGATTTTGGTTTTTTCCATTATATCGTTTGTGCCAATTAATATGGAAGTAACGCTCGCATTATATTCCTTTAGGGGAAAAAATGACTTGTCAATATGCCGAGCCAAATCAATAGCTTTAAATCCACTTTCAGCATGATTAATAACATTCCATTGTTTAGACAATTCAATAGCTAGTAAGTTACCTACTAGTTCAGGATAGCCCAAATAAGTTCTTGCACCAATTGTGATGCTGTCACCAAACGCAATATATGTTTCCCAGTTCATGTCCTTAAAAATTAACGGTAACGATCGGGGCTTGCAAATGCCGGCACTTAAGAGAACTAAATTGACCACTAACTCCGAAGATAATTAAACGAACACACGTTTCAAATTTAACCGCCCCGCCCGCTTTTTGCAAGCCTCCTGTTACCGCCTGGTGTTCTGCCTTCAGGTCTTGTAAACCAATGTCTTAATTCAGTTTTCGTGTCATTATTATTTTACTTTCTTGTTTGCATCCTTTACTTTTAAATCGATCAATTTGTAATGCGATCGACTGTCTTAAAATTTTTTATCAACTCAACAAAAATCTCTGGTTTTTCTGTATTCATTCCTTTTTATGGATGCGAAAATTCTGCAGCTTGAATTCCGGTGATGGTAAATTGATTGTTTCCAACTGGGATCACTTCCAATTCAAAGGTTTCATCATTAGCACACCACAAGCGATATATTAATTTATTTTCTCTACACCCGCATTCAATAAATTTGTGTCCGTGGCGTAATATTTCTTTTTTCTCCAAAAGTTGATGTTCTGCCTCTTTTGAAACATGAACAATTGTGTCGTTATAGACATAATTGTTCAAGCTTGTTTCAATTTCATTTTGGTTTAGTTGCTTGCATAAATCACAGTCCTTCTTGAACTCTTGGGTTCTTGAGCAGCCAAGAGTCAGCATTAACAAAAAGCCGAAAAATAGCTTGAAGGTCTTATTAAGAATATTTATCACTCTCACAATGGTTTACTTTCTATTATAGTTCTGTCGTCTGTCTTTTAACACTTAGCGGTAACGTTTTCGGGTTTTGCTTTCAGGCGGATTTCTGCTTCAGGCCGGGCTGAAGTCGCACGAAGCCTGAACTACAACAGGCCACCTTCATTTCCA
>CAZYXQ010000176.1:223-2277 GCA_964651235.1 uncultured Gammaproteobacteria bacterium | reverse complement strand
CTTGTTGTTGCTGAGAAGCTAAAATCATTAGGATACGTAAAAGACGTAATCGTAAACGGTGATGTGAAAAAAACAATATCAATCTCACTGTTATACAAAGAAGGCATGCCGGCGATAACAGATGTACAAATATATTCAAAGCCAGGTAAAAGAATGTATGTGGCTTATAAAAAATTAAAAAATGTATTAGGAGGAATCGGATATTCCATACTTTCCACGCCAAAAGGAATTTTGACCGAAAAAGAAGCAAAACAACAGAAGCTCGGAGGAGAATTACTATTTTCGTTCTGGTAATATGTCAAAAATAGGACAAAAGCAAATATCTGTTCCACAAAGTGTTACGGTAAGTTTTGAAAAAAACAAAGTCACTGTGAAGGGAAAAGAAGGAGTATTACATTTTGAGCTTCCTCAAGGAATAACCATTGATCAAAAAGATGGAGCTCTGACTCTAAAAAGAAGCACGGATTCAAAGAATCAAAAATCGCTGCATGGTTTATTCCGAAGTCTTATCGCAAATGCAGTTGTAGGAGTCGAAACTCCTTGGGAAAAAAAACTAGAAGTAGTAGGTACAGGGTTTAATGTTAAACTTCAAGGAGCAGACTTGGTTTTTAAAGTTGGATACAGTCATCCGGTAGTTTTTAAAAAAATTGATGGAGTGAATTATACTGTTGAAGGAACAAATAAAGTAACGATTAAAAGTATAAATAAACAATTGGCTGGAGAAGTTGCATATAAAATAAAGATGTTGAAAAAACCAGATGTTTATAAAGGGAAGGGTATTAAATACGCAGGTGAAAGATTACGAATTAAGCCAGGAAAAAAAGCTAAAACTACAGCATAACACATACATATGAAACATATTAATACAGACAGAAAAACCAGAAGAAAAATGCGGGTAAGTAAAAATATTAAAGGAACCGCTAAGAGACCTCGTATTTCAGTTTATAGATCTAGCAAGTATATTTATGCTCAAGCAATTGACGATGAAGCTAAAAACACTTTAGCCTCTTATTCAGTTAAACACTTAAGTGCATCACAAAAACAAAGTAAAACAGCGAAAGCAAAATTAGTTGGCATCGAATTGGGTAAAAAGCTGATAAATCTACAAATTGAAACAGTCGTGTTTGATAGGGGGATATATTCCTATTTAGGAAGAGTTAAGAGTTTGGCAGAAGGATTGCGAGAAAGCGGTTTGAAGTTTTAAATTACCAGTTTTAATGAACGCAATGTATGTCTGAAATAAAAGATGAAACAAAATTAGAAGAAAGAATTTTACAAATAAAAAGAGTTACCAAGAAAACAACCGGAGGCAATTATGTAACTTTTTCAGCTTTGGTTGCAGTGGGTAATGGAAAGGGCAGTGTCGGTATTGCTTTAGGGCGTGGATTAGAAGTGCCACAAGCGATAAAAAAAGCACTATTACGGGCAAAAAAAAGCATGATTACGGTTCCTCTTTATAAAGCAACGATTCCGCATGAGATAAAACTGAAATTTAAAGCAGGTAAAATTCTTTTGAAACCGGCACCTGAAGGCACAGGATTGAAAATCGGAAGCGTTGCACGTGCAATTTTTGATCTTGCCGGAATCCATAATGCATCTGGGAAAATAATTGGATCCAGAAATCATACAGTAAATACCTATTTGGTCATGCATGCTTTAAGACAACTTAAAAAAAGGAATTTACCAGTTACTAAGAACTAATTCATGAAAACATTTTTAGCACATCTTCCCAAAATCGGACTTAAAAAGAAAAAAAGACTCGGGAGAGGATTGGGAAGTGGAAAAGGCGCAAAATCAGGAAGAGGAACCACTCGACATCAAAAAGCAAGAGAAAATATTCCTCTTGGTTTTGAAGGCGGTCAAGGAAGATTAACCAAACGTTTCCCCCTGTTACGCGGAAAAGGAAGAAACAAATCAAGAAAACAAGATAGGTATGTCATTTATACCCGCGATTTGAACAGGTTTGAAGAAGGTTCAATTGTCGATATAAAAAAACTCCAGGAAGCGGGACTTATAGATAAAAAGGAAATGTACCCGAAAGTAAAATTAATTGT
>CAZYXQ010000176.1:0-213 GCA_964651235.1 uncultured Gammaproteobacteria bacterium | reverse complement strand
ATTTACTCTCAAATTACCAGTTTCTCAGTCTGCAAAATCGGCAGTTGAGAAAGCCGGTGGAACGGTATAATGAAGTGATATGAAGGAAATTAAAGAAAAATTTCAGACACTTCTTCGTGATCCGCAATTGAAAAAAAAGACCATTTTTACACTCTCGGTTTTTTTATTTTTCAGACTATTTGCTTTTTAACCAGTATCAGTCATTGATCTCGG
>CAZYXQ010000175.1:0-2282 GCA_964651235.1 uncultured Gammaproteobacteria bacterium | reverse complement strand
TTCCCGAACCCGCCACCATACATCTTCTCGGTCTTGGTCTGATTGGGTTGGTTGGAGGCAGAAGGAAGTTTAAGAATTAACAAAACAAAGAATGAATTTACCAAGGCTTAACCAATGGTTGAGTATGGAAGTGATGATTAGCAGTTTAACTGCATACAAACACTTTATTTGATCGGCATGTTTGATAGTTGCTGAAGCCGGGGAGTGAATCTCCCCGGCTTATTCGGTTTGTGATTTTTAACTGTTCTGTTGAATAAAATGGTTCTATTTGAGAGGTTGAGTAATAAATATTAAGTTGTCGATTTCTTCAGCTCTCGCTTGCTCAGAGCTGACCACTTCAATGTTCGTCCTACCTCCAAAAGCTGAACCACCCATGTAAGTTTTTACATATAGTATTTCATTCTGATGTAATTCAATATCGATAGTAGTTTCACCAGGATACATTACGTTAGGAACTTTCACTTGATGTTTCCCAGGTGCAATATCAACATAAAAGACTGTACCACGATGTGACTCGCCTACTTTCCTATTATCGAGAAGAATATCTGGTGTCATTGCGGCACCATACATAATGTCTGGACGATAAAATATTATTCGGCCCTTTTCTTTGGGCAAGATGGTATCATCATTTCTTATTGTCGAATATTTTGGCCCTGTAGTTGCGCACCCTATGATGATTGTCATTAAAAAAAAGACAAGCAAGAACAATACTGAATTGTGTTTTCGGAAATTGCAAGTTGTCTTTTTCATTGTACCCTCCTTGATATTCAGATTTTTTATTATCCAGTAAAAATAATAAATCCAGCGCAATTATTAGCTATGATACAATAAAAAAAGTTGTGCAGCAAATTGATTTGACGTCAATTTATGTCTGAAATTTTGAATAAAGAGAAGTATCAGGAAATCAACAGTATTCGAGGAAGAACATTGAGGAAAAAGCCGGCATCGATGTTTGTACCTTCCGGAGTAGGCGAATACTGCACTATTCACCTACAAAGGGTGAGATGTAAGAAGTCCGAAAGAATGAACATTACGGGTTGAAAGTGGCTTATAATTGCGGTGTCGAAGTTGCCGAGAATTCGTAGATCAACCACGGCAATAAGCAATTGGCTGCATTTGCTGTTATATACATGTTCTAAACAAGTGCTTTTTTACTCATCTTTGTATTTGATAATGCCCTCAATGCAATCAGCATCACTATAATCAAAAACAATTCCAACACTGGATTTTGCTCTTGTCAAAGCGACATAGAATTTTGCTTTAATAGTCTCAATTTTTTTTACATCTCCATCCAATAAATATTTCTTAATTTTTTCTGTCGGGAAAATAAGGACATGCCGAAATCCAAGACCTTTAGAAATTCCATAGTTTAGGTCGGGATATTCTGCCTCTTGGTAGAATAATTTTTGTGGGTAATATTCTCTACAATACTCTTCCACATGTTTTGGCTTTATAAGAAACACTCCTTCATGATTTGACTTTTCCTTTCTACATTCTGCACAATTACATGGTTCACATGTTGGGTAATCTGGATAAAGTGCTGAGGAGAAATTACATATGTATTTATTATTCCTATGCGATTTCTTAAGAGTAGTTTCATCTATATAGCATATTGTTTTATTTGTATTACATTCATTCTGAATAAATTCTTTAATTTTTCCGCCCTGGTAATTTGAGTATTTTGATGAATGATGGGTTAGGTATGTAACTTGTCTTGGATCACCGGCTAGCAAAATATTTGCTTTGGATTTAAAAAGCAATTTCAATATATCCAAATCCCAACCCGCTAAATCCTGAATCTCGTCTATAAAAATATTGGGATAAATCCTAGCTATTCTGTTTATTACTTCACCATTAGTATTCTTATTACAATTAGCAATAAATTTAGAAATTTTATCAGAATATATATTCAAATCTCTGGTGAAATAGTATTTAAAGATGTCTTTCTCGCCCCAGTAAATTGGCTGCTCTCTGCCGGTTCTAAGATTTCTAATCTTGATAGAATTCCCATTGTTATCGTATTTCTTTCCTGATTTCTCTTCAGATAGATAAAAACCGATCTTTTTCTCATGCAAATCAGGATGCATTTCGCTTTGATATGGTCTTACTCCATGCTGTAATAAAAAGGAGAACCAAGTCTGAATAGTTACGTTTCTTGGAATCAGACCTTTGAATTTCTTTATAATCTCAGATTCATTAGCTTCGGTGTAAGTAGTAATTAATACATTTTCATCTTCTATCTTTTTCGCTGATCGGACCAAGAATGTTGTTTTCCCGGACCC
>CAZYXQ010000174.1:0-2289 GCA_964651235.1 uncultured Gammaproteobacteria bacterium | reverse complement strand
CTAGTCCAGCCATCTGTACTAAGTAAGAGACTTCTTTTGCCACTAAAGAGAGTCCTATGAGCGTTGTTGTGAGCGCGCCTGTTGCTTCAGGATGAATACCTTGCTGCTCAAGAAAGTGCAGCTGAATATTTGTTTGCAGACCGTTTTCTTTTTTGTATGCTTGGTCTGGTCTATATATGCTTGATGTCTCTAGGCTTGACGGCATAAAGCCGATTATACCTACCAAATTAAAAATTGCAACTATTTAACGTATATGATACTATAGGTTTATTATTCCACTAGGACTTAAAGTTAAATACCAATGTTATAATACGCATGTTTCTAAAAATATGATTGAAGCTGGCGACGGGGGTTTTCCACTTTCTTTTTCTTCATCCGAACCATCAGGTTATAGACTAGATAATGGCGCATTCATCCAAGGAAAGGAACCAGGCTTTTTTGATGATCATAATGTTTTTTATCCCCATATTGACGGAACATATGATGATCAAGCACGATTTCAAGAATTTCATCCTGGCTACACTGATGACTTTGGTCAATTCCACGAATTTAGTGATATGTACCTTACCTCTTTTCTATATCAAGAACTTCACGGAAATTACCCAATAAATCAACTTGGACCAGCATCAACAACTGAGCCAATTAATTTCAACTCTATTGCTGATCATCCGTATTCATTTCGGTCTCCCGTCAATCCACAAGTAGAGCCTAATTGGGAATATGAAGCACAAAAACTTGAAAAAGTAACGTGGATAAAATACGGATTAGGACGTCCACAGGATATCGTTATTCAGGAAATCAATCATCTTGTGTCTAGACAAGTACGGCTGCTTACAAAAAACCTTAATGAAACTGTTCATGATTCGTCTTGCACCAAAACATGGCTTTGGGATTCTGAGCACGGTCGTTTTATTGAACAAACAAATCCAATCCATATTATAAAAGATGATCCAGATTTCTTTTATGGATCTTACTTACCAACTCCTCAGGTAAAAAATAAGCGTCAAGCATGGAAAACATATTATGCAATAGCTCACATCATGGATACCTATTCTTCATCCATTGAAACTGAACGTATATCAAAATTTGTAGAACACATTCTAAAGCATTTCTCGATCAGACAGTAAATCAACGCTTTCCTAGTATAATTAACGTATGTGTACGATATCTGAAAAACTCATTGATTTAGGCTATGATGATTTTTTTGATACTCGTCGAAAAGAAATGAGACTAACGAACTATTCAATTGGAAGAGTGATCGCTGAATATAAAGAGGCATATAGAGTAAAAGGCGAGGGAAATGAATATTTTGCAAAGATTACTGGAAAACGCATGTTTTCCGCACTAACTAGAGAGGATTACCCTGCTGTAGGAGATTGGGTAGCATTTGAAGCACTCCCGGAAGAGAAAGCAATCATTCGATGTATTTTACCCAGAAAAACCGTAGTTAAAAAGAAATATAGTGATAAACAGGAGATTCAAATTATTGCGACGAACATAGATATTGCTTTTATTACTGAATCAACAGACAGAGATTATAATCTTAATCGTATTGAACGATATATTATTCTAGCGAACGAAGGAAAAATTAAACCGGTTATTATTCTTAATAAGATAGATTTAATTTCTCATAATGCATTGGATTTGAGAATACGTCAATTAAAAAATAGATTTAAAGAAGTGGATATTATTGTAACAAGTAGTATCTCAGATCAGGGATTAGAGAATTTGTTTGGCTATATAAGGAAAGGAAAAACATATTGTTTCTTAGGTTCATCGGGAGTTGGAAAATCTACTCTTATAAACAGATTGCTTGGAAAGGATGAAATAAGGACAAATGAAATAAGTGCTTCATTAGGGAAAGGAAAACACACCACAACTATTAGGGAAATGTATTTCCTAAAAAATGGTGGAATTGTCATTGATAACCCCGGAACAAGAGAGGTGGGAATAGCAGATTCCAATAAAGGCTTTAAAAATATTTTTGATGAAATTTCAGAGTTGTCCCTATCGTGTAAATTTTCGAATTGCTCCCATACTTGTGAACCTGGATGTGCGGTATTGCAAGCAGTGGAAAAGCATATACTTGATGAAGATAAATATGCCAACTATATAAAACTAAAGAAAGAAACCAATTATTATGAAATGACGGTAGTAGAAAAACGAGAAAAAGATAGAAAATTCGGAAAATTTGTGAAGAAGGCTTTGATGGAATTAAAACACTAATCTACCTTGTACCCCCTGCCGGATTCGAACCGGCGATTCACGGGCTGAAAACCCGTTGTCCTA
>CAZYXQ010000173.1:0-2291 GCA_964651235.1 uncultured Gammaproteobacteria bacterium | reverse complement strand
TCATTGGCTAAGTTTGTTAATAACGTGAAATAACTCTTGCGTAAACATATTCCATGTAAAGGGGTGCTTTACGTTTTGCTTACATGATATTTTTTTATGTATCGCCATTTCCATTTTTACAATAAAATCCGACTGCTTTTTTAGGATGAAAAGATTGGGAAAGTAGGTAAGAAATTCATCATACAGGGGTATACTATTTACAAAAGTGGGAATACCTTTTGTAAGACTCTCAATTACCGGATAACAAAATCCCTCATCGTGTGAAATATTGATAAAGGCTACTGCATTTTGATAATATTCCGAAAGCTTCTTGTCTGAAAGATTCGATATGAGACGAACTTGATCTTTAACACTAATATAAGAGCTAGTTTTTTGTAACTCGTTCCAATAGGGTGTTACGTTTCCAATAAGATATAGGAGTGTATTTTTATCGTTGGTTTTAATTTGATACTGTTGAAACAGGCAAAATAATGACTCCAGATTTTTTGTTTTTTTAATAACTCCGACATAAAGAAAATAGGGTCGTAAAGGTGTTTTCTTTTTTACTAACGGAAGATGATCGGCGCCCGGATAGATGCGAATAACTTTATCAGAAGGTAATGTACTATACAATTGCCTAATCTGATTTCGGATATATTCAGAAAATACGACAATTTTATCAGCTCCGTATAATGCATACTCTGTCTGCCATTTCATTCGGACTGGATCGTGATAATTATCTGGATGGTGTATAAATCCGAAATCATGAATAAATACGATTGTTTTTGTATGCGTCATACGTATCAATTGCGGAAGTACACCTGCAAATGCAAGAAAGATTTTGCTTCGACTGCTTATTACGGAAAGCGGGATGAATACTGATGAAAAAAAACGGGATGGAACATTTCGATACCTAATAGGGAAACGAGAATTACCAGAGACTCTGTTTCCAAAATACAGGTAATCAAACCGAATCTTATTGTTCTTTGATCTTTGAAGTTGTTTTATAAATGAACCAATAAGTCTTTGTATTCCGTTTTTTGGTTCTGTATACGGATTATAGTCACCGCCGTCAATAGATACGGTAGTTGTTTTTTGTTTTGTTGCAATCATATAAATCATTGATTTACCTTAGGTAATTATATACAATACCATAGTCATATTTCCATGAAAAAAGTACTTTATAAATACAGGGATTGTTTTGCGATAGTCATACTTTTTTTACCACTATGCATCGTGTTTTCTGATATTTTTTTATCTGGCCGCGTTCTTTACGGAGGAGATAACCTTTCAATAAACGTACCTTCAAAGGTCTTATTTTTTGAAATGATAAAAAATAAAACCCTCCCCCTCTGGAATCCTTATACATTTTCCGGTATGCCATTTATTGCGGATATTAATTTGGGACTTTTATCTCCATTTTGTCTGTTTTATCTAATTTTTTCTCCTTTTACCGCACTTACTGTAAACATAATTACAGCACTATATCTTTCAGGAATTGGAATGTATATATATACAAGACTACTAAAATTTGATGTTCTTTCTGCATTATTTTCCTCTGTTGTTTTTATGCTCTCAGGTACACTTATGACTCATACACTTAATACCGCAATCTTAAATACTGTCATTTTTTTCCCCTATATTTTCGTTGGAATAGACAAGTTAGTGAAAACCAAATCTCTTGTATGGGTACTTTATCTTTCGATAATTTTTTCTCTTTCACTTTTCGGAGGTCATATTCAGTATTTCTATTATCTTATACTCTTCTCCTTATTGTACTTATTTGCAACGAAATCATCGTTTAGGGAAAAATTTCAGTATGCTTTCTATATTTATGTCCCCGTCATTTTTCTTACCGCAATACAAACCGTTCCTTTTCTGGAACTTGCGAATCGCTCTACAAGACCGATAGCGGATTTAAATTTTGCAGGAAACATATCCTTACCCTCTGTAATCAGATTTATATTTCCGAACTTTTTCGGGGTATTTAAAGATGGAACTTCATGGGGAGCAACAGCTGATATAAATGGATATGTTGGAGTCATAGGCCTCTCATTTTTTTTGGGTATTCTTTTTTTTCAAAGAAGACGTAATATCCTGTTTTTTATCATCATGGCCATTGGTGCTTTTCTCCTCTCACTTGGCAAATATTCCCCTCTGTATCTATTGTTTTATTATATTGTACCCTTTTATTCTAGATTCCGTTCTCCATCCGGAATACTTATTGTATATACTTTTTCTCTTGCAGTTATTGCAGGATTTGGTTTATTTTTACTGAGAAAACCAAACAAGCTTAATCAAACTTGGTTATA
>CAZYXQ010000172.1:0-2293 GCA_964651235.1 uncultured Gammaproteobacteria bacterium | reverse complement strand
GCCTGACTTAACTAACTCAGGAGACAAATTACTATCGCGGATCCAGAATCTTGTTACTCCTTTGTGATAATTAAGAATTTCCGAAGGTACGGCCGGTCTGTCATTAATCGTATCATCAAGGGCATATATGTCTTCTGATCTATCGATAGAAATCTTTCCTTCCTTAATTTTGAACACCGCATAAGCTGTTAAAAACCCTCCCGTTGCTCTGCGTTCCTTGTCATTTTGGAATAATAACAAATAAGTTTGTTCTTCCTTTGAACCAAAAATTGTTGGGATGTTCTTTAACAGTGGTTTTGCGTCAACAAAAAGCGAAGCCATACCCACAAATTGTTCCTTTAAATTTTTTATTTTGCTTCGAACCTCTGTTTTGCCTACTTTTTGAGGATACTTTTTTTCATCTATTGCATTTATTCTCACCTCAGCTTGATGGATATTTTCAGATATCGTGTCAATTTTGGACAGAACTTTATCAAGAGTTAAAATTGCAGTCTGTAATCTTCCTTCGGTTGTTTTTTCTACAAACGATCCTTCTCCTTTTTTAAATCCGATCAAATCCGCGTATGGAGTAATTGCAATAATTGCTTCGTTCCCTGCCCGAATAATATAACTACCAGCCTCAACTGCACTTTTAAAATCAGATACATACGGAATAAATGTTGCCCAATAGATTCCCTTAGATTCCTTTTCAAAATCACCATACTTGACCGAAAAATCCTTCATTTTTTCATTCAACAGATCAATATCATTTTTCGCAAAAATACTCTTCATGTCTTTACCAGCGTTAAGCACAATTTCTCCCTTTTGTTTTATTTTCATCACAGGAGTGTATACAAAAAAATAGGCTCCCCCGAGAAGCGAAATAAAAAACAACGATAGTATTATTCCAATAATTGTACGAGTGTTTTTTTTTCTCATATATGTAATAAATAAATTTTTAACCTAAATAGCTCCCCTTCCTGTAATCATAACAAGCGGAGTTTTAAAAATTACATACAAATCTTCTTTTAATGATATATTATGCACATATGTTGCGTCTATTGCAATCCGTTTATCAAAATTGATTTCTGAACGTCCCGATACTTGCCATAATCCCGTAATCCCTGGTTTCACAGAAAGCGCATCATATACGTATTTTTTTGTTTTAGGATGCTCTTTTTGCTGATTTTCAAGTTCATCCGGATAATATGCACGAGGTCCCACAATACTCATTTCTCCACGTAATACATTGAGTAATTGCGGTATCTCATCCAATGAATGTTTCCGTATTATCTTTCCAATCTTTGTGATTCTTGGATCATTCTTCAGTTTATAGCTTCCTTTTTTATATTCTTCATACAATTCATGGAATCGCTTATCAGTCCGTAATAAACCATGCGCATTCTGTATCATTGATCTGAACTTATACATTTTAAACTTTTTACCACCCTTCCCAACTCGTTCTGGAACATCTGCAAATATCGGTCCTGGTGAATCGAGTTTTATTGCAATAGCAACAATAATACAGATGGGGAAAAACATAAAAAGAAGTAGTATTGAGGCAATAATATCAAATACTCTTTTAAAATATTTTTTATACATAATAAGGAATCAAATAAGTTTTTCGTGTTCAGTTCCCTCAAAATTCTCAACCATTGTTTTAATTTTTGAAACTGATGATTTTTTTGCGATAAGAACCACGTCATTTGTATTTACGATAATATGTTCATCAAGATCAATTCCCACAATGAGCTTTTTCTCCTCATAATTATATATAAGTGAATCTCTTACGTGTTCAAGATACACTTTACCCCGGATTATGTTTTCATACGGATACTGTTCCAGTGCTTCTTTTAACGCTTCCCATGCACCTATATCACTCCATCCGATATCTTCTACCATAACCAGTGCACTTTTTTTATCCAAATTTTCCAAAATAGCATTATCGAAATTTATGCTCTCTACTAATCCATATCTTTTTTTAAGTTCTATATCGTAATGTTTTGATCCCCAATGTTTTAATATAAGCTCAGTATTGTGGAAAATGTTTGGTGCAAGCTGCTTAAACGATTGGTATACAAATGAAGGAGTTGTAACAAAATATCCTAGATTCCACGCATAATTCCCAGACTGAAAAAATTTTTTTGCTGTTTTTTCATCCGGTCTATATTTGAATCCTTCGAAGGAAAACAAAGAAAGTCCTTTTTGACTTTTTGCTTTCACGCCTGTATGAATATAGCCGAGGTTTGTACTTTCATATCGCGGTTTATGTGCGATAAATATAATTTTCGAAGGATTTTTTTTGATATATTCA
>CAZYXQ010000171.1:0-2295 GCA_964651235.1 uncultured Gammaproteobacteria bacterium | reverse complement strand
ATTTATCAGTATAATTATTTTCATATGAAAAGAAAACTCAAAAATTTTTATCACCTTCTTCAACGCAGGGGTATAAGAAATGAAAAGATGTGGATTCATCCAAAAAAACTTCGTTGGGGAGAAGGTTTCCATCATCCAAACACCGCCATAATCACGGTTGACATCCGTCAATCAACTGATTTTGAAATTAAACATTTTTCGCAATCCTTTACAGCAATACAGCTTTTTTACTATTTATTATGGCAATTGATACGCCCCAATAAAAATTGTTTTATCGAAAAACAAACAGGCGACGGCATTATTATGGCCTATCCTATTGACGATATGTCCCATATTCTCAAACCCCTCGAACTTGCACAATCCATACTTGAACACATGAATGAGACTTTAAATCCTCTGTTAAAAACCATAGATATTGATAGTTTAACCATAGGTATTGGGATTGATATGGGAGAAATTATCATAACAAAAGTTGGTTTTCCGTATGATATCTTTCAGTTTATGACTTTTGGATATATTCCAAATTTTGCTTCAAAAATTTCTCGAATTGGAAAAAATGAAATTCTAATCGGACACAAGTATCACAGCATCATTGCAGATTCTAAACAAACTGAATGGTCGTTCAATAAATTCAGCACAGTGGATGAAAAAAAAATAAGTATGAATAATTATGCAATATATAAAGTATCAAAAAAATAAGTTAGTGCACATCCTTTGAATTATTTTTCTGCTTGTTCAAATATACGATCAATTCTCCCATTATTCCCGTCATTCCGATTTGAATACCCACGATGATCATGAGAATTCCAAAAAGAAGTGCGGGCCGGCGATATAGAAGTACATTGAAAAAAATTCGTTCAATTGAGAGATATAGCGATAGAAGAAATCCGATGGTAAAAAATGTACCACCGATAACTCCAAAAAAATGAAGGGGACGCTCTGCAAAACGAAATAAGAAATAAGCCGTCACCATATCGAGTATACCAATAATCAGTTTAAAAATACCGTATTTTGTTTTACCATGGACACGTTCTCTGTTTCTCACGTGAATTTCAGATACCTTATGCCCTTCAAGATATGCAGCCAACGGAAAAAAACGGAAATTGTTTCCGTAAAATGGAATATCTTTTATGATCTCTTTTTTAAATATTTTAAATCCACAGTTTATATCGGTAAAGGGTGAACGGAGTAACCGATGAAGAACAAAATTTGCTACTCGTGAATATATTTTTACGACTGAATTGTCTTTTCGTTTTGTACGAATCCCATTCACCAAATCGTACCCCTCGTGCAACTTCTCCATAAACGCAGGGATTTCTTTCGGATCATCCTGAAGATCTCCATCCATAAAAATGATGATATCACCTTTTGAATGAGACAATCCGGTTTGGAGTGCTTTACCCTTTCCAAATTGTTTTTTGTGGATATGGAGAAATACGTGGTGGTCTTTTTCAATAACTTGTTTCACTTGTTCACTGCTTTTATCCGTTGATCCGTCATCAATAAACAGTATTTCGTGAGCGTATCCGTGTGAATCGAACATCATCCTTAACTCTTCATATAAAGGAATAATGTTTTCCTCTTCGTTATGAAATGGAATAATGACGCTTATCATAATTAACAGGTTATTCTGATAATTTTATAATTTTCTTATAAACTTCGAGGTCTCCGTTTTTATATACCAAAACAAAGTCCGGATCATATCGCAACTTGTCATATGCGACGCTCATCATATCTTTTTGCCAACCCCGTTTTGCCTCGTTAATAGATACTATAACATAATCTGCAAGAACGTAATACTCAGAGAAATTATAGAAATATCTGCGCGAAGTAAAGTAGGGTGCAAAATGACCCGTTGTTGATACTTTAATATGTTCATCTTTAAGTTTTTCACTCCAATATCGTATTTCGGGTAAGACGTCGGGAATATGAGTCAATGCATAGACATCTTTCTTTTTTCCATATGGCAATGGACCTTCCAGATATGATGCAGATATCGATAAAAGAAAAATCAATAATACGCTGATAAGAAGTATTTTTTCTTTTTTGGTCTTTGGGATGAATGTTCTTTTTAGAAGGAAAAAAAGCACATTATAAAAACCATATATTGCAGAAATAAAGACAAACGGAGTTATTACTGCTGTGTAATGATAAATAATATTTCTCATATTAAAGCTTGAAGAGAGAAGATTTATTGCAAGTTCTGGAATCGCAATAAAAAAATGGGGAAGTGAAAATACAGACAAAAATCCCACCGGACCAAGAAGTTGAAAAAAATAATGTATGGTATCGTTT
>CAZYXQ010000170.1:0-2302 GCA_964651235.1 uncultured Gammaproteobacteria bacterium | reverse complement strand
TTATGTAGGGCTGTTTTTTATCTTATTATCCCTTTTAATCCTTCTTTTACCGCTTGAGTTCTTAATAAAAGCGGTTCTTTATATCCTTGTTTCGTTTTTTGCATTCAACTCATATATGGGTATTAAGCCCATTTTCCCATTCGTGTCTTTCATTTTTCTATGTATATATCAAACGTATTATTTAAAAAGAATGGATTTAAAAAACATCCTGCGTATGTTGTGTGTTTCAATAATTTTATCCAGTGTGTTGCTTACCATTACCTATATTTCACCAAATAAAAATCTGATAATACGAGAGTTTAACAACATGACATCATATTACTCACAAGCCGATATTGAGGGAAAGGTGTGGTTTGAACGACTTACTACAAATGCACCCGATCAGTTAAAAAAATTGATAGTAAACAAGGGAACTATCCGTTTAAAAGACTATCTGACAAAGTATTTTTCAAGTTATAATCTTGCTATATATTTTCAAAAAGGAGATCCCTCATCCTTATATGGAACAGCGGATTTATCAGGTCTCTTTTTCTTATCTGATTTTATTTTTTTTATTATTGGACTCCTTTATTTTAAAGAAATCAAAGAAATAAGTATTAAGTTACTAATGTTATTGATATTCATCGGAGGCATACCGATTGCACTTTCTACGACAAATCCTACGTATATTATGAGGGGTATCATTCTTATCGTTCCGTATTCGATATTAATAGCATTCGGCATAAGAACCATTATTCATCTGATACCTCGAAAAAAAACGATAGTATTGATACTCTTATTACTACTCTGCATAAACACCATATCTTATATGGCAATCTATGTATTTCGTATTCGAGTTCTAAACTCTGAACTATGGCACTACAGTGAAAAAATTTTATCTGACAAAATAAATATGGAGCCAACTAATAAAGTGCTACTTATAGCTTCCCCAGAACCTAAAGAAGTATTTCTTCAATATGCTTTCTACCAGATTGCTGATTCTGGTTTGATAGTTAAGGAAATGAATAAACAAAATAATTTTGCATTTAAAAACATCGTTATAACAAAAGACTGTCCGGAACGAATTTTAAATACAAGACGGAGTGTAATCTATAAACACCTATATTGTAAACATGACTTAAAAGCTAATATTTCATTATATGTAGAAGCACAAGATAAGAGTGGGGTTAACTATTTGAAAATAAAATAAGCGTTTCTGAATGAGTAGTTTGTGTAAGGAATCAGATCGTCATACTTCTTTTCAATTTCATACTGCTGATATTGTTTCTCTGATAGACATGAATCCATAATCATTTCGTTGTGAAAAGTAAACTTCGGATTGACTGGACAGACATATATTTCGAATCCATCAATCTTATACGGCATCCCCCTACGTGCTGCTTCCTGGGCAGCACTCATATTAATTTTATTATTAAAAAATATGTAGCTGAAAAAAACTTCCCGGGGTGCATGCGTATATATTTTATAAGGCTTTTTATTTTGGATCATATATTGTGCAACCAATCTCTCACTTTCAAAAAACATTTCCGACATTGTGATTGTTCGCCTGGCATAATAGTTATACACAAAGTAACTGAGCTCAATCAAAAAAAACCCAGAAATGACTAAGATAATTATGTTTTTAATATGCTGTTTTATCTTACGAATGAGCTCGGTAAATAAAACAAGTCCGGAAGCTATTATAAATGCATGTCCGACTGATGATAAAATTGAACGGATTGAATAGCTGATATAGCTGATGTTTACGACTGACGGAATCAGTCCCACCAGAATAAACCCTACCATATAGAAATATTCCCTTTTTGCTTTTCTTGCTATATAACCTACTCCTAACATATAAAATAAGACACTCACCAAAAAAAACTGACCCGTAAAGGTCGTAGCATAAAGCGATGACTCGTCACCGTTTAAAAAAAGATATCGTAGATCAAGTCCTTTTATCGTCACATCTCTCATATACATAAGCATTGCGGTTAGTTTGTTATCAAATACTGCAGCAACTTTTTTCGGAGCAATGGATGTGTTGCGTTTATATATGACTTCATTTGACCATTTATCAAAACCGGAAAACGCAACATCGTTTATCCTGCTTTTCATCAACCTGCCATCAATAACTATACTTAGTCCAAATAATCCTATAAAAAATAGTACTGCAATAATACTTTTTTTAATAAATTCACCCAGTTTTTTACCCTGAAGATACTCAAAAAAAGCAAGATATATCATAAGAGCAGGAACAAGTGGGCGGAAACCATGATAGGAAAAAAAAGCTAAGAAAAATAAAATATATGAGACAACCGTT
>CAZYXQ010000169.1:0-2313 GCA_964651235.1 uncultured Gammaproteobacteria bacterium | reverse complement strand
AATTAGTTCAATCATCGGTATTACCGAAAATTCGTTTAATCAGGCCTATGTGCCTTGGTTGTTTGAACGATTAAAAAGAAATGATGATGGTGTAAAAAAAAAAATTGTGAAAGTAACCTACCTTTACTTTTTTGTCATAATCGTGCTTGCTTTAGCTATTGCATTAATAGCGCCTTGGTTTTTAAGTTTTTTTGTGGGAAAGAAATTTTGGGGTTCTCATGTATTTGTGCTGTGGATTGCGTTGGGGTATGCATTCAACGGTATGTATAAAATGGTGGTTAATTATATTTTCTATATTCAAAAAACTTACATACTTGCATGGGTCACTTTTGTTTCTGCATTATTGAACATCTTTTTTAACTATATTTTTATTAAATTAAATGGTGCTGTAGGTGCCGCGCAAGCTGCTTGTTTAACATTTTTTATATCTTTTATTTTAACATGGATTTTATCCAGTAGAGTTTATAAAATGCCTTGGTTTTTTAAAGAAAAGGGCAATGGTGATCGATTTTAAAGTTTTTCTAATAAGAACTTTCGATAAAATAAATTCAATTGTTTATTAGGCATTGATAATGCAACGAGCTGAAGTAATTGACCTAATTAATGAAATTGAAAACAAGTATGCCGTCCACCAGTGGAAGATAGAAAATATACATGTCTGGCCGTTGATAAGAATAAATATTGCATTTCAACTTTTTAATAAATTCAATAATTCTAATGAAATAGTTACGAAGAACCAAATCCGGAATACAACTATAAAGAAAAGTGCACACATATTAAAATCTGCGTTTTCATTCTTAAAAGCATATTTTGATGATTATAAAAATAATGCTGAAATTAAAAAATATGATACGATTTTTCTAACCCATTCGATATCTCGGTCCTTTCTTGTGAATGGAAAAATGTATAATATTTTTTCTGATCCATTTACCGATATCCTTAGCAACTTAAACATGAAAACGCTTGTCTTGGAATATGCACCACACAATGAATATCGAATTCCAAGGTATAATCCTTCCATGTTTATTGACTTACAATTATTATTTTTGCAAATTAAGCGACATTTTTTAAGAAAAAAAATTGATAACATTACATATATTAACAATGATTACAAAAGGCTTGACGAATATCTCCAAACAAAGGTCAACGGTTTCAATCTAGGCGAAATTAATGGTATATATAGAAATATAAGATATATAAGGGCTGTCGCTAATTTTTTCAAAAAAATATTTTCTATTGTAAATCCACATATCGGGATTGTTGTTAACTATTATGGAATTATAGGAATGGCTTTTAACCTTGCCTGCCGTGAATTTGGGATACCTTCTATGGACGTCCAGCATGGCGTCCAAGGATCCCTTCATCCTGCCTATGGTCGTTGGCATTGCGTTCCGGAAAAAGGGTATGCGCTTTTACCATCTCGGTTTTTGTGCTGGAGCGAAAAGGAAGCAGCAGTTATTGAAGAATGGAGTAAAAAAGTATCCGATTGGCACCTACCTATTGTTCTTGGGAATTTATGTATTGATATGTTTAAAGACAAAAATAATCCTTTGGTAAAATATTTTGGATCAAAAATACATGATATTATAAACAATAATAAAAAAGAACTTAACATCTTGATAACGTTGCAAACAGGTCGTGGGCTACAGTCCATTTTTAAGGACGCTATAGAATCATCACCGAAATCATGGTTTTGGTGGGTACGGATGCACCCCGCAATGCAGGCCGATCAGATTAAAATAATTAATGATTTAAGAAACATGAATGTAAGTAACTATAATCTTGAAGATGCCTCTGCGTTACCATTATATGGTCTACTTCCACAAATGGATGTTCATGTTACAGAATGGTCGACGACAGTTATTGAAGCTGCTCAATTTGGGGTTCTTTCTGTAATTACTCATAATAACGGATGCGAATATTATAGTGAACATATTGCTTCAGGGGTTGCCGTTAAAGCTTTCACGAAGGATGATTTAATTAGAGCAATTTCCGATCAAGCAAACAAGAAAAAAAGAAATGTCATTAGGCCTGCTTCAGTGTGTCAAGATTATGAAAAAAGTGTTTCCACTATAAAGTCTCTCGTTGCTCAATTTTATTGCTCAAAACATAATAACAATAATTAAGATAAGTAACTGCTCTTGATAAATTGAGCCCAAAATGGTCGTTAGAAAGTGAGCTACATCCGGGGTGGAATTACAAAGAGAAAGAGATAAGAGATTACATTTTATCTTTGTAAAAGAATGGTAATGGTGGAATCATTGAAAAAAGAAGACATGGACAGAGCTGGTCTGGGAAAACTAGACAGTGACA
>CAZYXQ010000168.1:0-2316 GCA_964651235.1 uncultured Gammaproteobacteria bacterium | reverse complement strand
TTATCGCTTACATATATGCATTTCTTTTTTTCATACAGTTTTTTTAATCACTACTACTTAATTCTCATTGTGTATTATGTATATATGTTTGCACACAACGATGTAGATGTTTTGTTATCCAACGTAAAATAATTTTGATATTTACTTTAAAAAGAGATACTATTAAAATATGTTGATATCAAAAAAAACTGAACAATCTTTTACGCTGATCGAGCTTTTGATTATAATTGTGATCCTTGGAATACTTGCAGGACTTATCTCTGGTAATTTTTTGAGCTCACTCCAAAAAGGAAGGGATTCACAACGTAAAAATGACCTGGCACAGATTCAACGTGCTCTGGAAATTTATTATGAGGATAAACGCGCATATCCTACCGGTGAACCCCCGTTTGGTTCTAGTTGGTGCAGTACAACTTCATGTGGACAAAATGATAAGGTTTATATGATGAAAATACCCAATGATCCCGCATCCCCTTCTCAATCATATAAATATATACCAGCAAGCGGAAGTTCACCGCAATATTATTACCTTCTTTCCTGTATTGAAAATGTTAAAAACGATAAAAGTTCCGGAGTCAGCAACAACGGATATTGTAATTTTCCTTATGGAACGCCTTGTCCCGCGGCAGCTCCTGCTGCAATTTCTTGCACTGGATGCGGTGCGTGCAAATATGTAATGGGAAGTCCCAATTCACCTCCCCTTGCTCCCAAACCGACATCTCCGTGATTATAATGTTTTCAACTCTTCTTCGATCTGTTTATTTCCGGGACTCACCACATCAAGAATATATTGATACGTTTTTTTTGCCTCGTTATACATTTTATACTTTCTTTGAAGTTGTGCTTTTAGATAATAACTTTCGTAATAATCTTTCTTAAGATTGATGGATTTATCAATGGCAATAAGTGATTGGGTCTCGTATTGATTTTTTCGCTGTGGATCCTTTTCTTCATCGTAAAGTAATGATAAATAGGTTGCAAAGAAGTAAGGTATCTTTGTATCGGTAGGAGATATCTGTTCAGCTTTTTCTAGTGCTTTGATACCCGTAAGAAGGTATTGAGGATCATTGGTGATCTGATAAAAAAGGTATTGATTTTTTATGGTTGTTTTCCAGTACAAAATATTTTCGGGTGATTCTGAAAGAGTTTCTTTATTATACTGATATGCTTTTTTCATCAGATCGGCTGCAAGAGTAGTATTTTTTTGATATGAAGCAATAAATGCTACATTAGCTAAGTAATACGACATTTTGTCTTTGTATACATGTTCTTTTTTTAGTTCATATGCGCGGGTAACTAATTCAAGAGCGGTTTGATAATCATTAGCTTTCGCATAGTTTTCACCAAGTGCAAATTTTTGGTCAGCAATCCAATAGGTAATTACATATTGAATTATGAATATGTAACACACGGTTGTGATGATATAACCTATCATTTTATTTCCCTCGCTGCTTGATCCGTTGATTTGATTCATATTTGATTTCTTATCCATGTGAAAGTCCCAGATAAAGTACATAAGTAATGGAATACTATAAAAATAGAGGTTCACCGTTGTTGTAGAAAATCCAAAAAAATTGGTACATAATATGGTTGTCCATGAAGATACAAATACCAACTGCAAGAGAGTGTGGTTATCAGAGCTATTTTTCGACGCGTGTTTAAGGGTATGAACAATCCAGTATGATCCGTATCCCAATACTGCAAGTATAAACAATGCATATGATATGATTCCAAAAAAACCAGTAGTAGCAAAATAGTTTAAGTACTCATTATGGGCTTTATTATAAAGATAATCCCATTCTGAAGTCATATTGTGCTCAACTGGTCTGACAAAATAATACGCATAGGCAAATGTTTCAACACCGGTGCCAAAAAGCGGATATTGAAAACCTAAATCATATGCACCTTTCCAAACAATCTTCCGGATATCTATTGAATCTGTTATGTGAAGTGCTTGTGGTGGTTTAGATGATTTTACTGTTTCAGGTAATTTTTTAATTTCTTCTTTTTTAGGCAAATATGTACTTAGGGTTAAATATCGATCAACCTGACCCAAACCTGTTTTAAACAATAACAAAAAAGCAATGCATACAAAACCTATAATTGCAATTTTTTGAATTAATTGGGGATGAAATGATTTCCGGAAAAAAATCAAAACAAAACTTAATACGATAAACAATAATACCAGTAAGGCAAAAAGTGATGACCTTGAATTAGTAAAAAAAACAGCAAGTAAATTCAATAGCAAATATCCTCCATACAGATATATTTTTTTTTCGGATAGCGGGGTTTTAAAAAAATAATACAATCCAAAGA
>CAZYXQ010000167.1:0-2340 GCA_964651235.1 uncultured Gammaproteobacteria bacterium | reverse complement strand
GGATGCGGACAAACCCGGAAGGAAGGATATGCTGGCAGAACCTGCGCAGGAACTCAGTACAATCAAACGATAGCAATACCGCAGGCCGGGGAGCTTTCCGGAATGCAGGCTCAATTGTGCTAGTTTACGGGCATAGTTGCTCAGGGTGCTGCTGGAATGCCCCGACAACCGGACCTTATCGTCCAGTTCCTCGTAAAGCTTTTTAGATCCGCGCACCTGATGGCACGCCTGTTCTTAGCTGAATCCATTCGTTGGGGTTATCAAAGTCTTGTAAGTATTTATGAACACTTACCGTCTTGTTGAACCGCCGTGTACGCGATCCGTACGCACGGTGGTGCGAGAGGGTGGAGATACGATGAATGGATATTCTTCGTATCTTTCACTACTCGATTATGCCCAAACCATATAAAAAGGAATGAAAGAAAAAATGGCTAATTTTGTTAAAAACATATCATATGAATCTTTCTGCCGAAAAAATGAGTATTATTCAACGCATCTGCGAGTTGGAAGACTCAGATCTTATTGATAGAAGAAAGAAAACATTAAAGGATTCATAATATCTTTACCTGAATCAATAAAAGCACAATGAATAAAATAGCAGCTATAAAATTATTCAATCACCAGCATATAAGAACAGCTTGGGATGATGTTCAGGAGAAGTGGTATTTCTCAATTGTTGACGTTATTCGGGTTCTTACCGAGAGCAAGAATGCAAATAATTATTGGAAGGTACTGAAAAACAGATTAAAAAAAGAGGGCAGTGAGTTGGTTACAAATTGTAACCAACTGAAGATGCCATCATCTGATGGTAAACTATATATGACTGATGTTGCTGATACAGGACAATTATTTCGGTTGATCCAAAGTATTCCGTCACCCAAAGCAGAGCCATTTAAAATATGGTTGGCCAAAGTTGGAAAGGAAAGAATAGATGAGATCGAAGATCCTGAAATCGGGATTGATCGGTTAATGGAAACATATCTTCGCAAGGGATACAGTAAAGAATGGATCAATCAACGACTGAAAAGTATCGAAATCAGAAAGGAATTAACTGATGAATGGGAGGCAAGGGGTGTAAAAAAAGGAAATGAATATGCTATCCTCACTGATGATATCACCAAGGCCTGGAGTGGGTTCACTACCAAGCAATACAAAGAATATAAAGAGTTGAAACGGGAGAATCTTCGCGATCATATGACGAATATCGAATTAGTTTTAAATATGTTAGCTGAAGCATCAACAACCGAAATATCCAAAGAAAAGGGACCAAAGACCTTAAAAGAAAACCGGGAGGTAGCTCAAAAGGGTGGTAATGTAGCTAAGGCAGCAAGGAAAAAACTTGAGGATTCAACAGGTAAGAAAGTAGTTACAAAGCTTAATGCCAAACAATTGAAAATTTCACCAAATAACGAATCTAACGACGAGAACTAACCAAAAAATGCTGACAAGCCGCTATATTGCCAGGCGTAGGTTGTGGTAACCGCAAACGGATTCCAGGCAACACACTGAATATGAACCCCAAAAGAAATACCAATTCTGTTCCCGCCCGGCACATAGCGGCGCTCCGTGTGTGCCTTGAATTATCCCGATAATCGGGATGAATGCTGTGTAGATGATGGAAGGCTCTTTGAAAATTGTGTAAGTGTGCGGAGGTCAAGCGAACCGACTGGCCGGCCTTACCAGATGAATTGGAGGAATGGACTTCCGCAGACGACTGTCAGGAGTAGTCTGCAACCGGAGCGAAGCGGAGCTCACGACCGAAGGGAGTAATCGAGAGGTTCACGTACGGTTCTGTGGGAACGCAGGGGTGAAATTCCCCTGCGTGACCCGACTATAAACAACTTTTTCAATAAGGAACAAACAAATAAAAACCTAATAAACCACAAAAGACATGAAAACCACATTGTTAATAATTTATTTAATATCTTTTAATAGCATTATTTGTAAAGGACAAACAAATAATCCTCTTAAATTTAAAAACGAAAAAAATCATGAAATTGTCTCTATTGAAGTATGTAATAATTTAATTTTTATACAATGCTCAGTAAATGATTCTGAGAAAGGATGGTTTATTTTTGATACTGGGGCTGGTGTAACTGTTATGGATTCAGCTTTTGCTGCAAAAAATGGTATTAATATTTCCGACAGTGTTTTTTCAAAAATTGCTAATAAAAATGTTAGAGCGGCAAAAGGGCTATGCTTTTCTATGAATAATATCGAAATTTCAAACATTGATGTACGTATTATTCAAACATCAGGTTTATCCTCGGTTATTGGACGAAAAATAGATGGAATTGTAGGTTATGATTTTCTTTCTAAAGCAGTAATAGAAATTAATTA
>CAZYXQ010000166.1:0-2372 GCA_964651235.1 uncultured Gammaproteobacteria bacterium | reverse complement strand
AGCTCCTATCGCCAACCACATTGTTGAAGTTTTCGAATATGCTTAGTGGTGTCATAGGGTAGGAGGTTAGAAGTTAATCACTTTATTGTAATTGCTTGTCAAGAACTTTTCTACATCTACAGCTTTGTAATAGAACTTTTTACCAATCCGCGTATATGGTAGTTTCTTTTCATCACGTAGGGTTTGTAATGTTCTCTTGCTTATCTTCATTAAGACGGCAACTTCCTGATTGTCCATCCATCTTTCGCTTACCGGCGTAAATGCTGATTTATGCAAATCGTTGATTTTTTTTTCAATGTTTTTTATGGCATCCCAGATTTGGGCGTATGCTTCCGATTCAAAAGTTATTACGTTCATGTCAAAAGGTTTTTTAAGTTATACAATAGTCCACCGGCTCGGCCTAACCGGATGCATAATTGATCTTGTTGCAACAAAAACCTTTGCAATTATATACTATCAAAAAAGTCCAAAAGGTCTTTTTTTTAGTCTTTTTTCAAACAATTTATAAGTGGTTGATATTCAGATGCCCCGAAAAAAAGGCCAAAGAGTCCACACTGATTTTGAAAAAGTCCAGCCCATTTTTGAAAAAGTCCAAACTTTTTTCTGGACTTTTTTTGGACCTTTTTACTTCTCGTTGAAATAAGCTTCAATATCAATTCTCTTGCTTTTCGCGGCTCGTTTATCTTCTCTGTTTTCCCTAAGACAGGTTTCAATAGTAGATTTGCTCAATGGCTCTCCATTTTTGTCAACGAAATTATCTGCAATAAGTTCTATCCATTGTTTTGTGGTTCCTTCGATGAATTGCTTATTATCGGAAGTTTGTTTGTGCATCAAATCATAAACCAAGGTCAATAATACATTTACCTGGCCAATTAACTTCAACTTTTCATTGTTGTATGTTATTGGTGGCTCTTCGACTTGCTGAATGATTTTAACTTCCGGCTTTTTCATCAATTTACTTACGTCAAGTATTTCGATCATTTCCATACGAAGTTTTTCTTTATTCAATCGCTTCAGATCAAAGTAATTGCTGAACATGTTTTGCAAGAAGAAACACACATTCAACAGAAATTGGCATTGCATATATGCCATATAAATTTCAAAGCTTTTTCCGTCGTGCTGATATTTTTTCAGTAATTCCTTTGCCTCATAACAATTTCGTTGCGCCAACTGAATGTTCTTATTGGCATAATGAATGATATTTTTATCATTCTCACAGGAATTCAAAATGTTTTCCGCCTTTATTTTTAGTCGCTCAAAAGCATCACCCATCAATGCTTTAAACGCCCAACTTTTCTCACATATCGGACTTGGCATTTTCACAGAATCTTTTAGCTCGTACACCTTTTTAGGACGGAGAACCATTACTGTACAATCATTTATCAGGTCCTTTTTGTACTCTATGACCACATCGGCTTTGTGTCGGTATCCATATTCTGCAAAATTAATCTTGGCTTCGGCGAGCCGTTTATTTACTTCAAGACCGGGAATATTGATTTCTGTGGAATGAATATCTTGAATACAACTCAAAAAATGATCTTCGTTATCATCCAGTTTGTCTCCAAGAAAGTAATCTTTTCGTAAAATTTCAGTAAAAACCGAAACATCCAATTTGTTGAAAGGCTGCACACTCATAACATACACACTTTTATAACTCTCTGCACTCAATTTCTCAAATTTACACTCACTTGCTTCGATAACCTATATATGTTAATAAATCATAAACCAATGAATATCAATGATATATAAATCAAAAAAAATTAAGAGCCTGATAATCAGGATGTAAAATTTATTAACACTGTACAAAATTTTCTTAAGTACACTGTAAATTTATTTCTCGAATCTTAGCTTATTCAATTTTCAAATCAAAGAAGAAAAAATAATTTAAAAATTCTCTTGCATCAACTTGCACCGTATTTCCATTATTTGTATATTTGTAAGGTGATTATTAAGTACTGCAATTTGATGTAATTGTGGGTAAAAAATCGTTCTTTTTAAAAGTGTCCAATAGGTGTCCACGCCATTTGGCTAACTTAAAATACTTGCAGCAGAGGGATTCCAGAAGGTGTTAACTTCCCCCCCCTCTCCGCAACCATCAGAAAATGACCCGTTTAGGGTCATTTTTTATTTCCAGGGCATGGCAAATTCATTTGCAAAATGCCATGGAAATAAAAAACAAACCTGCGAAGCAGGTGTTTCTGATGGTTGATTTTTCCCCTTTCAGGGATCACGAGCGAAGCGATTAATCCCTGAAAGCCTTTCAATCCCTGTTCATTATTCGACAAACTGAGTTTGCGAGGTGTTTTCTGTGACTTTGAGTCTAAGAGTAAAAAGACGCAAAGGCCTGAAAAACAACACATTCAGGCATTTCT
>CAZYXQ010000165.1:0-2376 GCA_964651235.1 uncultured Gammaproteobacteria bacterium | reverse complement strand
TGTATACCTCCGTTTCCGAATCTCTTCCCGGTAACATCAGTTTATGAGTCAATGTACCTTTTTTATCCACCCTTTCGATAACATTTTATTTGAGACAATTCACGGCGCAAATGAACCTTGACAAGCGAAAACAGCTTTCCTATATATAAATACATAAAAAGAAATCTCCTATCCAAAGTTCACATTTGGGAGAGAGCGGAGCTAAAAAAATCACGAAAAGCAGAGGTGCCCATGACCCATAAGAATATTGCGAAAAGCGAACCTTTGATAAAAAAAATTGTTTTTATTAATCCTCCGATCCGTAAAGAACAGGTTTACGGTATGTTTTCAGAGTGGGGTTGTTATTCTCTTCCCACAGGGATGTGTTACATAGCAGCAGTTTTAAGAAAAGAAGGATTTGAAGTTGCCATCGTGGACGGAGAAGCGCTCCAGCTTGGAATCGACGGGACCGTGGCAGCCGTTATTAAAGAAAAACCCGATATAATAGGCATTGCATGTAAGACTTTGTGGATAGTCAACGCAGATAAGGTGGCGGAGAAATTGAAAAAAACATTACCCCATGTGCCACTTGTCGCAGGCGGGCATCATGTTACGGCGTTACCTGAAAGGACGCTTAAGGAATTCCCTTCTTTTGATTTATTAGTCATAGGTGAAGGAGAATACACTTTTCTGGAACTTATAAAAACCTTAAATGAAAAAGGTGATTTAAGAAACGTGCGTGGCCTTTCGTATAGATCAGGAGAAAATTGTATCATAACTCCCCCTAGAGAGAGAATAAAAGATTTAGACACTCTTCCTCTACCTGCATGGGATTTGTTGCCTGATCTCATGAAGTATTATCAACCATCCTTGCTTCACATAGAAGACCTGCCGGCCTTTACTCTTGTTACGACCAGGGGATGCCCGCAAAAATGCACATTTTGTGACCGAAGTGTTTTCGGAAATAAAGTCACAATGCATAGTCCTGAATACATTATTGACATGATTAAATATCTGCATGTCAAATACGGCATAAGACATCTTGTTTTTGACGATGATGATTTTTTGCTCCATCGCTCCCATGTTAAGCGTTTTTTCAAATTGCTTGAAGCCTCCGGCCTAAAAATAAAAGTGACCTGCTCGACCCGCGTCGATACGCCCTGTTTAGACATGCTTCCGGAACTTAAAAAATCGGGATTGACCCAAATACTCATAGGAGTTGAATCCGGAAATCAGGGTATATTGGATGCGATGAAAAAAAATATTAAGTTGGATGATACGCGAAGAATTGTCCGAGGAGCCAAGAAAGCTGGAATAAAAGTTGAGGCATTTATTATAGTAGGATATCCAGGGGAAACCGAAGACACCATGAAAGATACTGTCAAACTTGTCAGAGAATTAAATTTTGAAGATGTCGGCGTTTGGACTTTTACCCCTCTGCCGGGCGCGGAAATTTATAGTGAGATAAGAAAAGAGAATTCAGACCTCGGAAAGTATGAAGAAAACTGGGAGATCATGAATTCGATGGATGGAATAGTCTTTGTTCCCAAAGGATTGGATGTGAAAACAATCGATCGATACGTCATGAAGATAAATAACGAATGCTATCTGAGACCGGGCTCTATTCTGAAGATTTTCCAAAAGATGAAAACAAAAAAACATGTCAAGGCGGTCTTAAACACTATTCCCAAACTTTTATTTGGTAGCCCAAGCAGAAAATAAACCAAGAAGAACGAATCATATTTTACTTCCAAGAGTCGGTCGGAATTAACTAATTCCTTTATTTGCTATAACAAATCACGGAACTACCGCCGACCACGTCGGTGGTTTTCATAAAGGACAACAACTCCTGACAATGTCATTCGCTGCCGTCCTTCCGTAACGCAAGTTGTTCTTCTCTCGTTTGTTCTTCGCTTATTATTTAACACACTGCTGTCCCAACGTTGGATTTTGATGATGCCGTAACTTCATAAAATAAATTTGAATATAGCATAAAATGTCATTTATCGATTTGAAAATATTTTCTCGGATATGCCAGCCTCCAACATCAATTGTTGAGAAGGAGACATCTCATGAATTCCGGGAAAACAATCTTTGCCAGCTATGAAATATCCAAGAAGTTTGTGTTCCTGAAGGAAAACTTTACGTGGAAAACGGCCTGCTGACCCAGTCACTGAAACTCAAACGCCGGCTGGCCATTGATAAATATCGGGACCAGATCGAGGCTCAGTACACCCGAAAGTGAGCCGCACGCAATCAGGGTAAATGGTAATGGGTAAACTCGTTTCGCCTTACTATTTACTCTTCACCCGCCTGTGTTTTTTCATGTTTTTGATTTTTCCTCGAACCTTTCCCTTCCCACTGTCGGGATATTTTACACATTTTTAGCCCACCTTT
>CAZYXQ010000164.1:0-2379 GCA_964651235.1 uncultured Gammaproteobacteria bacterium | reverse complement strand
AAAAAGGAATAAAAGAGACAATAGACTGGTATAAAAAAAATTTAAAACTGGATGTTTGATTATTGAAAAAATCCTTGAAGTTTATTTTGCACCTGCATAGTCTGTTTCCTTTCAGCTTGTTGTTTTAACAAAGTATGTATCGCATTAAGAACCTCTTGTGCATTTGAATATTCTGCAGGGGCAACTGTTTTTAGATGAATAATCCCGGAATGAATACGCGGTAATGCCATCTTTTCAAAAAATCCTAATGAAATCTCAACATGCTCCCAATCAACCGTTCCGTCATTGGTACCGAAACGTGCCATTTCGAGAGCTTTTTTCCTCCACTGAGACATCTCCGCTGCGAGTGCATACGGACCAGCATAACCTTGAAATGTATGATCTTCTACAATGAGATCAATGGGTTGTAAATAAGCAGGATTGATAACCTGAAGAAAATCACTTGCAGACAACGCGTTTGATGCCGCTGTCATAACCAATCCTCGCTCCTCTGGTGTCAGACTGTCAAGAACAGAATCATTCTGATTTTCCTGCAAAAAACCCTCACCTTTTTGCAATGCCAGTCCTTTTGCAAGACACGCCTCCTGTGATTCCCTGAAATCATCCAAAAGAAGCAACCTGTTAAAATCATGAGAGGAAAGTCCAAGTTGTGTTAGATGCTCTACAATTTCAATTTTTGCTTGAGTCAGATGGGGATTTGTACCTGACTGCCCGGGATAGGGGAGACTCCACCAGTCATCTATCTCATGGAAAGCAGAAACTGCGGTTATGAGTTTGTGAAGTGTATCAATACGTTCCGGCGGTACTAAAGAAATGGCTCCTTTTTTCGCTGCATCAGTTAACGCTCCCAAAAAAATTTTCTGTGCAGTAATACTGGTAATAAGCGCATGATCTTCGTTATGATATGAAAGTTGTGGACTATCCATAGGAAACAATACTGTTTCATATACCTTTTTGCAAAAATTAAATTCATCCATGCAGGACCGAGTAAGTGTTTCTCCGGAAACCGGAAATTCTGCCCTTTTCGCAAACTCCCTAAATTTTCTACTGATATCCGAAGGTTGTATCAGATGTGTTGCCCACCTAAATCTTTGTTCTACTGTCTGTGGTGTTTCCCGTAATAAAGCTGCATACGGACCAGCTTCAGCATATGTTTGGGGAACAAAGTGGGGTGGAGGAACGTTTTGTACCTCTGGTGTTTGTTGTTCGTGTCCGGTTACCATTCAATTATCAAATAAAATAACTGTACTAAAAGACGGAATGTTACCTATTAATTATAAAGAATACTGTATGAATATATTGTTAGTGATCATACATTGAAAAATTACTTAAATTGGGTTATAATATCAACCTTAATTCTGTTTTATCAACGACGTCATATGAAATCCATAAAAAAAATCCTTCTTACCCGTCCACTTGAGATATTTATCGCTCTTATTACCATCACGCTCATCCTGATTGTGGTTGGAAATGTTCTGAGAAAACCCCAAAGCAAAAAGACGGTTAAAAAACCCTCCCCAAAAAAAGTACACATCTATAGTATAGGAAAAGCTCCCCGAATCATGCTTCAGGCAAAAATGGAAAAATCAGGTGTGATAAAAATAGCAGCACAAACTGCTGGAGTAGTACAGAATATCTACAAAAAGGAAGGAGAAAGGATATTCCGTGGTCAATGGATAGTCGGGCTTTCCACCAATTATCAAGGAGGTTCTGCGCCTTCTTTAACACGGGAAATCGCTCAGCGTAACTATACTTTTGTTGAAGAAGCCTATCAAACCCAAAAAGATGTTATTGCAAAAAATAAGGAAATGGCAGAAAAAGCTGAAAGCTTAACAACCGATACAAGAGACATCACATCAAAGTCAATAGATGAGACGAAATCTCTGATCTCACTCAATGAAAACGTAATTTCCATGATGGATGAGCAGCTAACCTATCTTGAATCAATGAATGTGAATGGGTCAAGTAATTCTGCAATCCTTCAGGTTAAAACGGGAAAAATGTCTGCTCTTGCGGGACTTAATCAGGCAAAAGCATCACTTAGGAATATCGAATACCAAACGGGGTCTGATAACGAACCAGCCCAGATGGCACGACTTCAGAAAGAAATTGCCTTAAAACAACTGGAAATACAGGAAAAAACTATCGATTTAAATAAGGAGCTTTCCCGTCTAAATCTTCGTCTTGCACAAATACAGGAATCTCTCATGTACCCATCAAGTCCGTTTGAAGGTGTTATTGAGCGAATATTTGTCCAACCGGGACAACAAATAAATCCGGGTATGCCTATTGCATCCATAGTCTCTTCAAAACAATCCGTAAAAGCGACCGTTTCAATTTCAAAAGGACTTGCAAAATCCGTTTCTCAACTTGAACCTT
>CAZYXQ010000163.1:0-2412 GCA_964651235.1 uncultured Gammaproteobacteria bacterium | reverse complement strand
ATTTTTTGATAGAGTGACTTTTGATTATAATAAAGTTATTAATTCAATAATTAATGACTTCTATCTTCCCATATACGATTTTAATCTTTACCAGATTTTAGTCGTACCTAATAAAAGAGTATTGAAAAAAGGCGAGAAGTATACAGCTATAATACATTTAACATCGAATAATTTTCACGCTCCAGTGGAAGTTGTTGTTGGTAGTGATACTATCAGCGATAGAGATAGCGCTTTTCTAGCCCCTGTCTTTTCTATCATCACCGACACAAAAGGTGTAATAACTCATGATGCGGAAGCTCTAATACATTATAGAGGAGGTTATAACACTATACCATTTAAAATTAACTATGTTGTGGAGTAAAGACAAAATATTATAAACTGAACAAGAGCTGAACTATCAATTGATTGACCCCGGCTAAGCGGTATTTGCAATCCCGCTCCGAACACCACTTAAATTACAATTCACTAACACCACCACCGCCAAACTCCGCAAAACCGTAACTACCGCAAAAACTGCCACCGGCGGCATAACCGATTATTCCGGCCCGTTTTTATACCACGATAACCAACTAAGTTGTATTTTTGCATCCGCCGGGCGCATAATACCCATAAGCGTAAACGGCAACGTTCTTTGGAAATATGAATACAACTTAACGGATCATTTAGGAAACGTAAGAGTAGTCTTTGCCGCCCACAGCCACGGCCAGCCTGAGGTAATGCAGCAAACCAGCTACTACCCCTTTGGCATGACCCTGCAGCAGCAAAACTTTGGGGGCATATACACCAATCCTAACAAACTGCTATATAACAGCAAAGAACTCCAGGACGACGAATTAGCCGGCAGCCGGCTGGATTGGTATGATTACGGGGCAAGGTTTTATGATGCGCAGTTGGGGAGGTGGCATAGTGTTGACCCGATTTCCGAATTTTATTACCCCTATTCCCCATATCATTACGCATTAAATAATCCGATTAGATATAAAGATATATTAGGATTTGGTGCGCAAGATAAAGTGGATAAAGAGAATAAGAAAAAAATTGCGATTGACCCAGGACATGGCGACCATCATAATAGCAATAAACAGGTAGACCCAGGTGCTGTTAATGGCGATGACTATGAAAAGGATATTGTTTTGAACATAAGTAATGCTATTACTGCAAAATTAAAAGAAGAAGGGTATTCAGTTACACAAACTCGAGATGGTGATGTCAAAGACGCGGGAGAAAGGTTTCAATGGCGCATTGACAAGGCAGACGGTACGGATTTATTTGCAAGCATACACAATAATGCATCTTCAAATGAGTCTGCCAATGGTTTTGAAGTCTTTTATAAAAAAGGGGATGACAATAGTAAGTCGCTGGCTGAGTCTATTCAATCTGCCAATACTCTTTTTAGCGATAGAGGTATAAAAGAAGGGAATTATAGGGTGTTAAATGGATTTAGTGGGACAGCTGTACTTGTAGAGGTCGGTTTTATTAGCAATGCAGGAGACCTGAATATATTGAAGACACAAAGCACGGAAGTTGGAAATCAGATAGCAACTGGCATTCTTAATTTTCTTAAAAAGTAACCACAGATGAGACTTAGTTTGTTTATGATTTTAGTTTTCTTGTGCAATGTATCATTTGCACAAGAAAACACTTTAAAAGACGAAACCCTTGAGGTATTACGTTCTATTTTGTTCATAAAAGAAGTTAACCCTATTGAAAAAGAAGAGTCTGATTTTGTAAATGAGGTGCTTACTTTGGCAATGACACATTATGCCAACAATGGCAAAAAAGACCAAAGCCTTATTATGAAAGCCTTTGCAAGGCTTGATGCAAATAGCAGGTCATATTATGATGATGCACCCGATGAAAGAAGGATGAAAACAAGACGGGCTTTGTCTTTTGTTGCTATTGCATTTTTAAGCGGGGCTGAAAGTAGGCTGACGTACATAGAATACTCAAAGTGTTCTATAATTGGACATGCTGATGATTTTGAAGTAGAGTTGCTTGCACATACGTTTTTAGGAATCTCTTTGCTGGAATTATTATTTAAACATGAGGGGCAGCAGCTGGCAAGGCAAGATGTAGAAAAGTTTCAGCATTTTTTGAGTACACAATCCAATAATCTGTCTTCGCATCTTAAAGAAAAATCTTTTAGTTTACTGAAATTATTTATGGCTGAGACCAATTAAGAAAAGGCCCATTTCTGCCGGGCTTTTTCATTATATCGCTTTTAACTTAGCCGCTTTAATAAGGTTGTCGATTGTATAGAAAATATTAGCTCTATCTTCATCTGGTAAGTTTTCAATATCTTCAAGTCGTTTTAAAGATCGTTTATCCAGAATCTTCAGTTCCCCATCACCCACCAGCCACCTCGGTGGCCGCAACAACAGTTTTTTTGGCTATAACTTCAGCAATGAAATT
>CAZYXQ010000162.1:0-2445 GCA_964651235.1 uncultured Gammaproteobacteria bacterium | reverse complement strand
CCTCCCTTAATAACTAATTTATAAATAGTCAGTTTAATTATAGCATGTTAGAAATGAATTCATAAATTAATATGACATATTACTATGAAGATATTTGAAAAAAGTAAAAAATATGGTATGATACAATAGTTTTTACTACAAACAGCTGTATTCATGAAAAAACAAAAAAAATTAGAAATAAATTATCAGGCTTATTTATACCTTCTTGTAAAACAAAAACTTCCGTATATTATGATAGGTTTTTTTGTATTTCTATTTGTATCGTATGGGTTTATAAGTATATTTATTATAAGAAACAAAACAGGCTCCATTCCTTCGCAAAATAATAAGAATTTAAATAATATTAGTCAGGAAATATACACAGTTAAAGAAGGTGAAGATCTTTGGCAAATTGCAGAAAAATATTTCGGTTCAGGTGAAAATGCATACGACATTGCACAAGCAAACAAGCTAAAAGAACCTTATGTACTTGAAACAGGTCAAAGAATCATCATACCTCAAGTCGCAAAAAAATTTCCTACTCAAGGAGCAATTACGGCTACTCCCGCTTCAACAACTCAAGTTATCATTAAGGGAAATACGTATATAGTTAAAGAGGGTGATTATCTTTTCAAAATTGCTGAAAACGCTTACGGAGACGGCAATATGATGATGAAGATTGTAGAAGCTAATCAAATACCTTATCCCTATGATGTACTCGTAGGTCAACAGCTTAAAATACCCCGTTAATTTCTTCTAAATCAGCGTTTATATTTTATGCAATATAAACTTCTTTTTATTCATAATCATTCATTGACAATAATACATCATTAACTTATGATTACTGTATGGACAAATTATTCCTTCATAGGCACGGAAAAATTGTTTTGATTGCAATTTTGAGCCTTGCAACAATTTCATTTTTCGCCTATTTTTTTTATTCAAATTCACGTCAATCAAAAGCAAGCTTTTTTCAATGTGTGAACGGTAGGAGATGCACTTCGAACATTCAATGTGGAAATACAGGAACTTGCGTTGTAAATAAGGGCATTATTGGCTCCTGTAAGTGTTTCGTTCCAACATCAACAGTTTTACCAACACAACCGATAGCAACAGCAACACCCACACCAGTCATAGTTGAGTGTAAATATTCAGTCTGTAATTATGGAGCGTGTGAATGTGACAGAGTCGATCTTCAAATAAGAAATACATGCTCGCAGCTTCATTGTAATAATAATACCTGTTTATGTGTACCAATAACTCCATCCCCATCAGTTTATCCTACTCCAACACCACGATTACTCTCACCCACACCTATACTTCCAACCCCAACACCCGCTACTTCACCAACTTCAATATCCATAAATCAACCTTTTACTTATACACTAACAGCACAAGGAAATTTCACTCCAAACGCAACTGGAAACGGAGGAGGAACAGTTACAAAAAATGTAAATGGCTATTGGGATTATAAAATTTCGGTACTGGCAAACAATCTCATGCCTAACAAACAATACCAACTTTGGATTTGTGGAATAAACTGCAGTAGTGTTACTGCTGCTCAATTTACAACTAATAATCAAGGAACGGGTACTTTTACTGGTGCAGTAATCAATCACGCACAATGGAATGACCCAATACAAAAAATAGCTATATGGGAGATTCAACCAGCCGGCCCCCTTCCCACAGATCCGAATGCGTGCTTTAAACTCTCTAACACATCTCAAGCTTGTTTATACACTCCATTTTCGATTTTATAGTTTTAAAGAATTTTTAAGCAAATAGCCACAAAATTTGTTATACTTTCACCATTGCGGTGGTAGTTCAACGGTAGAATATCTCCTTCCCAAGGAGAGGGTTGCGGGTTCAAATCCCGTCCACCGCTCATACCACAAGCCAGCTTAGCTCAGTTGGTAGAGCAACTGTATCGTAAACAGTAGGTCATCGGTTCAACTCCGATAGCTGGCTCAGAATGAACTAAGACAATATAGTGGTTTTGTTTGTTTAGGTGTACAATACAATTATGGGGAGACTCAGTAAACATGAAAAAAAACAAGCGCTATTCCGTACTCTTTTTTTTATTTTTTTAATCGGAGTATTTCTTTATACCATGGCTACATACGGTTTAAAAATACTCATTAACGGTTCTTTGTTTATTAATCAATGGGCAAATTCTAAAAATTCTAAAACAAACGAAACCAGAAAACCTCTTCTACTTACCAATTTGATAGTTGATCCGCCTCCTTTTGCCACCAGCAGTTCTCATCTTGTAGTTTCCGGATCGGTAGTAAACATCGATTTTGTGGAAGTATATCTTAATCATGAAAAAGTAACTGATATTCCGGTTGAAGATGATTTTTTTACTGAAGAAATTTCAGGTTTGGAAAAAGGAGAAAACATCATACGCTTTATCGGGAAATCTCTCAAAACCAAGGAACTAAAAAAATCAACCACATATACGGTTTT
>CAZYXQ010000161.1:0-2460 GCA_964651235.1 uncultured Gammaproteobacteria bacterium | reverse complement strand
ATCAATTGGGCCGCAAAGTCCTCCTTATTTCGATGCAGTCGGATATGAATGTACAACAACCGGTACCGAAGTTTATTATAAAGTTACACAACCGTAATATATGAAAAACAAGTATAATAAAAAAGGTTTTACCCTTCTTGAAATGTTGATTGTACTTGGGATTATCGCTTTAATTGTTACGATAACAGCTGTATCATATACCATTATCCAGAAAAAGTCGCGAGATTCTAAGCGTAAAAACGACATAAAATTAATTCAAGGCGCATTTGAACAATATTATGCTGTTTGTGGTTATACATATCCCAATATACAAGGATTAAGTTACACACCTTCAATAATCTGTACTTCTCCTACAACCGCAATATTACCCACACCGCCCTTAGATCCTAAAAGCGGTGTTACATATACCATTATCCCACCCGGTACTGCCAGAGCAGGTTATACCGTATGTGCAACCCTTGAATCTGAGACCCCTACTAATTATTGCTTATCAAATCAACAATAAATTGTATGAAAAAAGGATTTTCATTTGTTGAACTACTCGTATCAGTGACAATTATCGGAATTTTAGCTACAGTAGGTATTGTCACATATACAGAATTTGTGAAAAGTTCTCGTGATGCTAAACGAAAAGGTGATCTTGAACAGATTCGTGGAGCACTGGAGATGTATCGTAGTAAAAACAGCTCCTATCCTGTTTCTATTACGTTTGGTGGAGATATCTGTGATCCGGCTCCCGGGGGTTGCACATCAGGTACTTACCTTAAAACTATTCCAAAAGATCCAAAAAGTACTCTGAACTATTATTACACATCCGATGGACTCACCTATACTCTTGGTGCTTATCTTGAACAGGGCAGTACATCTGACTGCGGGACGAATTGTGGCGGTGTGATTTGCAATTACTGTATGGGTCCTTATGGTCAGCTTTAATCACACATTAATTCGTAAAACAACTCACAACGGTTATTCATTGATAGAATTGCTCGTGATTGTATCTCTCATATTACTTATGACGGGTATATCAATAGGTTATTATGCAGATTATAGTGAAAGACAAAAACTTGAAAATGTATCAAAAAAAGTAGAAAGTGCCGTTCAATTAACACGAGCAAAAAGTAATGCGTCAGATTCTTCACTTTGCGGTGGAGCGAATCCCCGGGCGGGAGCATTTTCATTTGAAGTAATTAACTCGACCACCTATCAAATTAAACCAAGCTGTGCTTCCGGTATACCAACACCAATAATATATAAGACCGATAGTCCCGTGTTTTTTCCAACTACACCCCTATCCATTCCATTTTACCCGATAACAAGCGGTTCTGTCTGTTCATATATTTATTTACAGACTAACCTATTAAAAAGCAGTGATGGTACTGATGGACTCTGTCGATATATTAAAATAAATAAAAACGGTACAATATTTGAAGACAGTTGTGTAAATTGCCTCAGTTGTCCGACTACGTGTCTTTAATATGGCAGATCAAAACCCTTTATCTGTGGAAAAAGGATTTTCTTTAATGGAAGTATTGGTTTTTACGACCATATTTTCACTTTTTTTTATTGTTGCTGCATCGGTGGTTACTACGACACTTCGTATCACAAGAGAAAATCAGGATAAAATCCGATCGACACATCATATTGAAGAACTAGTAGAGTGGATACAGTCAGAAAAAGAAATAAATTGGGGGGGTACCACAAATCAAGGTGGTTTAATAACCAGTTTTACTGAACAAATTACCCGACCTGGGTTAACTGAAGTAAGTTTTTGTTTTAATTCAAACCCTATTCCGGGTTGGCCATCTTCTGGATTAACAGACTGTCATTTTACCCTTGAGGGTAAATATCGGAGAACTGCTACATTTTCAGCAACACTTATCGAGGATTCATATGTAAAACAAGTTAATGCAAATGTATTGGTTGAATGGTTTGAAGGCGAAAAATTATACTCAACACCGTTAAAGAGAACGTTTTCGATATGGGAATAATAAGAAAAAGCTTTACATTAATTGAAATGGTTATTGTTGTTGGTGTGCTTGGTTTTGCACTGCCGGTGCTTTTTGCCATAGTTTTTCTCATAATTCAGCAACAATCGCGCATCTACGCATTACAGGAGATTAAAAAACAGGGTGATCAGGCACTTATTTCGATAAAAAACACAACGAAACAATACGGAGCAATTGTCATCAATCCGACTTTGAATCCATTACCCACATTAACTGATGTATGTCCCATTTACCCGCAACCTACTCCTACAGCAGCACCTTTTATCTATGTAATTGATAAAAATAGCGACCCCTTTTATTATTCACTTATAAACGATAAAATTGCCTCTAATAGTCCCAATAATAATATCGTGAATGAATATCTTACAGATAGTAAAGTCAGAGTAGTTAATCTTAACTATAGTTGCTACCGAACAAATCAGTTTAGTCCGCCTATCATAACAGCATCTTTTAC
>CAZYXQ010000160.1:0-2460 GCA_964651235.1 uncultured Gammaproteobacteria bacterium | reverse complement strand
TTCCAGACAGGAATATAATATTTTTTCCCCTTCAAATTATTCGGTAGGTATTCTTGTGTGACTTTTATTCCTGATTCCCGTTCTATCTTCCAGGGATATCGTGTATGACCCAGTCCGTATCCTAAACGTTTCATTACTTTATTTGATGCATTACGAAGGTGGAGGGGGATGGGGTCAAGGTTTTTTTCATCAATATCAGATAGTGCCTGCTGAATACCATCGGTTGAAGCAATTGATTTTTTTGAAGTTGCCAAGTATGTTGCAGCCTGTGCAAGAATAAGACCGGCTTCCGGCCATCCTATCATGTGTACAGCCTGCATGGCAGAGGTGGCAACCACGAGTGCTGTCGGTTGAGCATTCCCAATATCTTCACTTGCAAAAATCACCATACGACGTGCAATAAATACTGGATCTTCTCCTGCTTTTATCATCCGTGCAAGGTAATGAAGGGTTGCATCTGGATTTGATCCACGCATTGATTTAATAAATGCGGATATGGTGTCATAATGCCAATCTCCTTTTTTATCATAATAAATTGCTTTACGTTGAATTGCATTTTCAGCCACTTTAAGTGTTATGTGTCTTGATATGGAAGTTGCCAACTCAATTGCGTTGATTGCAGTCCGTGCATCTCCATTGCTGCTTTTAACAAGATGCTGAACCGCTTCTTCGTTGATTTTTACTTTTGGATAAAGTGCAAGTGCACGCAGGAGAATAGTCTTAATATCTTCATCGCTTAACGAATGAAGTACATATACTTGACTTCTTGAGATAAGAGGGGCATTTACTTCAAATCCCGGATTCTCCGTTGTTGCACCAACCAATATTATTGTGCCGTTTTCTACATGGGGTAAAAAAGCATCCTGTTGTCCTTTATTAAAACGATGGATTTCATCGACAAATAATACTGTTTGTTTTTTAAAAAGATTTTCTTCTTTTGCCTTTTTTACAATTTCCCGAATTTCTGCAACACCACCCGTAACTGCCGAGAAAGCTACAAAATATGCATCCACGTAATGAGCTATGAGGCGGGCGAGGGTTGTTTTACCACATCCGGGTGGTCCCCATAAAATCATGGACGTAATCTTACCGCTCTCAAGCATTTTTCGTATGGGTTTATTTTTCCCAACAAGGTGTTGTTGGCCAACCATTTCATCGAGCGTTTTTGGACGCAGTGTTTCAGCTAAAGGTATCATAGGTTGATTATTTGTTTTTAGTAAACAACTTTTTTATTATACATTAAATATTCAAAAGTTGGAACAATCGTTCACTTATGGAATTAATAAAAAATTTACGGCGAAATTTCAAGTGAACAAACGTTTATCTTAACAAAGTCTCATATACATGTTCAACATCTTTATCTCCTCGTCCTGAAAGATTGACTATTATTACGTCATTTTTATTTAATTGTTTCGCATAAGAAATCGCATACGCTATTGAATGTGCTGATTCAAGAGCGGGAATAATTCCTTCTGTTTTTGACAGCAGGATAAAAGCATAAACTGCCTCCTTATCTGTTACGGATTTGCAGATGATTCTTTGATTACTTTTTAAGTACGCAAGTTCAGGTCCTACGCCCGGATAATCAAGTCCTGAAGCAGCACTATAAGATTCTGCAATTTCTCCACTCTTAGTTTGAAGTGCAAGTGTTTTAAATCCATGTATGATTGATATTTTACCTTTTTTAAGCGCTAACCCGTGACGGTTTGTATGTTTTCCTTTTCCCGCTGGTTCAACTGCAATTAAATGTACACTCTTGTCCGATAAAAATGCAAAAAAAGCACCCATTGCATTGCTTCCTCCACCAACACATGCAATGATCGCTTGAGGGAGTTTTCCTTCACGATCTAGTATCTGTTTTTTAATTTCTTCACCTATTATTTTTTGGAAATCCCGGACCATAGTTGGATACGGATGAGGTCCAACGGTTGATCCCAATAAATAATGTGCATCAGGTTCTTTTATATATGCGTCAAGAGCAGCATCGACAGCATCTTTTAATGTAGCCTGTCCTTGATTTACTGGAATTACATGGGCTCCTAATATTTTCATTCGGTACACGTTTGGTTTTTGTGCATCCATATCGCGTACTCCCATATAAATATCACATTTCATACCAAAGTATGCGGCGACGGTTGCTGTCGCAACACCATGTTGGCCTGCCCCAGTTTCAGCAATAAGTTTTTTCTTATGCATGCGGTGTGCAATAAGCCCTTGTCCAATGCAGTTATTAATTTTATGGGCACCGGTATGATTCAAGTCTTCCCGTTTCAGATAGATTTTTGCACCACCTATTTTTTTAGTTAGGTTTTGAGCAAAATATAATTTACTTGGTCTGTTTGCATATTCTTTATACATCATGCATAACTCACTAATAAACTGTGGATCTTGTTTAAATGTGCAATACGTTTTTGTAAGCTTTTCAAGAACGTTCGCTAATTTCGGTGGAACAAATCTTCC
>CAZYXQ010000159.1:0-2484 GCA_964651235.1 uncultured Gammaproteobacteria bacterium | reverse complement strand
AGAAGAGCCTAAAGTCACACCAGAAGAAGAAACGCCCCCTACGCAAGAAGACGAAGAAGGTTATGCGGAACCATTAGACGAAGATGATGTTCTTAATGATGATGAGGCTACTGATGTTCCTACTATAACTGGAGGAGAGGGCGAGTTAGGTGATAAAAGTGTTCATGAACTTGCTCATCCTACAAATGAATATATTGATGCTCGTAAGCGCGGCAAAGGCGCTCATTATATTAAAGATGGGGATAATGTTTATTATGTCTTGTTGGAAGATATTGGTGGAAGAATGCAGGTTGCAGTTATTGCCGAGCCTGATACGTGGCCAGGTCATTACTTTAAAATTGGAGTTCTCTCTGAGGAAGAAGTTAAAAAGTTTTTCCCCGATGGAATTAGTCGTAGCAGACGGAATACTCTTTTAAGCGACAATACATTGTCAATCCCAATTAATAAGGCAGAACTTGAAAGAGGCGACTCTGTTATTCTAAAAACAGGAAAGGTAACTTTCACACAACCATTAGATTATATATATGAGCGTGGTAAGTATTCCAAGTTAAATGTAAAGCAATTATTAAATAAGATACTTTATGCTTTTGGTATTTCTGAGGGTATAAGTAAAACAAAGATCACAGCAGCGCGCGTTGTAATACCAACTCAAAAGAAAGGTTCTCTTGAGAACAAAATACAGACTTTACAACAGAGGTTTCCTCAAATGAAGGCTGGTATTCCATATCTGTTAATAAAGTTTACCACAGTTGACGGAAATGAGTTTGAGCAGTATATTAGAATAGAACCACGTAAATTAAATAAGGAAAGTGATGCTGAATTCTTTAATCTTATTTCAGGATTTAAATCAGCAGTAGAAAGTATTCAGGAAATTACCGGGGTTCAATTTAAGACAAGTGCTTTTAAGGAATTACTTAATGTATTTAAAAAAGATTATACTGTTCAGGAAATGCCTGACGGAAAATCTAAAATAGTATTAAAGGATAATAGATTGTCTAATGTTGATACGATTAATGAAAAGTTAAAAAAGTACGGCCATTCCATTACCCAAGAACAGTATGATAATATAAAGAAACAAATAACCACTATTGTTGAAGGATATTATGGTATTAAATATGATAAAGTATCGTTTACAAAAGAAGAGTTTCATGAATGGATAGCAAAGCATGTGGCGGATGGATATATTGCAACACCGCTCCAGGACAGTGATATGGGAGTTGTTTTTTCCCGCGCCGACGGAAACGACCCTAGTTCGTTACTTGGTTTTGGATTTGTATTAGAACAAACTGAGGGTAACGATACTATGTTTATTCGTAAGTATAAATATGATGGGTCAGAATTAAAAGAAGATAAAACAAAGGATGGCAAGCCAATCAAAAGGTATGTGCGCGCTAAATCATTATTTGGTGGACTAGGCGTTGTACAACGTGCATTAAATAATATTGCAAAATCTAACTCAAAAGTTGGCGATACGGTTCTTCGCGTTACAACATATGACAATACAACTGGTTCAAAAAAGATTAGAGCAAAGAGTTTGTTTGCTGAACAAATTACTGGAACAACAGAATATTTCACTACGATCAAGTTAATGTATGAGATTGCATTTGAAGAAAAGGCTCCATCTATTAATACAGAAGCACAATTAGCAAGAGTAGAAAAAATGTTAATTGATCATGGTGAGATTGAATTACAGAATGGAACTAAATTTACTTTAACAGAAGAACTAGCCGTTCAATTACGAGAGGCTGGTGGTGTTGTTCCACAACTTGGTCTTGAAATATTTGACGAAATATTAAATAATGTTGATGAGAATGGAGACCATAATCAATTAAGGATAAATTTAAACGAAAAGGATGTTAATGATCGCCTTACTTTATTATCAGAAATAGAAAAGAATTCAGATACATTTTTAAGCAATTTATCTGAGGTTAATCCTTCAAGAATACAGGTTAGAATGGGCGAACAGCCACAAACTCCCGTGCGGCTAGCACCTGTTCAACCAACTCAGACTAAACAAGACTTAACAGAAGAGGATGAATATCTTGAAGATGAAGATATTATAGAATCTAATGAAGAGGTGCAATTCACACCTCCGGCAAAACCATTTTTTGCAAGATTTGCAAATGGCGAAATGATTGAAGATAGTACTGGCGCATTTCTTATTGACGAAAGTGGTAGCGTAACCTTAAATGGAACAAGCAAAAATGTTTTAATTAACATTGTTCCTAATAATAAAGATTACACATCTCTATATGATTTTGAAAACTCACCAATGTCAGATTCTGATATTCCTATTCAAACAGAATCACCGCTTATTGATATTAATGGGAAAGTTGTTAAAAAGGGTCGTATAGCCTATATTCCAAGTAACTCAAAGAAAATTAATCTTGATGATATTGAAGATGAGTTTGAGAGAGATTATTGGGGTGAGTATGAGGATGGCGAACAGCCAAATCTTGGGAAGGTTCTTTCAATAGACGAAGC
>CAZYXQ010000158.1:0-2488 GCA_964651235.1 uncultured Gammaproteobacteria bacterium | reverse complement strand
GATATTATGTTTGAAATATTCTTTATACACTAACCGATACATGTGATGCACTAATATTCCAAAATGGAAAAGTGATAAAAGGAGCATGGAAGAAAGAAGATCTTGATGCACGAATGAAATTTTATGATGAAGAAGATAAAGAAATTGATATAGTAAGAGGAAAAGTGTTCGTAGAATTAGTACCAATCGGGAATAAAGTAACCTATTAATTGTGAGTAAATACTGAAGATGTTGCAATATATTATTACGTCAAAAACAAGACGGAAAATTTTAGAACTTTTTTACCATCATTTTGGTCAAACCTATTATTTACGGAAAGTAGTCAGAGAAATAAATGAGGAAGTAAATGCAGTGAAACGCGAATTGGATATTTTAGAAAAAGCAAAAGTTCTTCACAGGGAAAAAAGATTAAACAAGGTATTTTTTTCACTTAATAAATCTTTTATTTTTTTTGATGAATTCGTGAGAATATTTACTAAAACCAATCACTTGTCAAGTCTGATCTACAAAAACATGGCTAAACTTGGAAAGATAAAATGTATTGCAGTATCAACCCGTTTTTCAAAGAGAATCCCTATTAAAGAAGACGAAATTGACCTTCTTTTTGTAGGTGTGGTAGTGGTACCGGAGCTTTCTGCAATTATCGATATGGCAGAAAAAACTTATGAACGAGAAATAAATTATACCGCAATGACCGAAGAAGAATTTGCATTCAGGAAGAAAAACAACGATCCATTTATTTGGCGCTTTTTAAAACAGCCAAAAGTCATGTTGGTGGGTCAGGAGGAGGATATAGTTAAATGAAACCAAAACATCTTCTCTATAGTATTCTTCTTATTGTTCTTGTATGGATTTGTCTTCCGGAAAATGTACCTATCCGTTTTAGGATACAAAAATCTAAAGTTGAATTCACCATTAATCCCCTCACTATAAATACGTCGCTGTTTGGAGTTTCGATAAAAAAAGAGTTTAAAACCAAACTGGGTCTTGATTTAAAGGGAGGAAGTCACCTTGTATTTGAAGCAGATACATCAAAAGTAAAACAGGAAGATCTTCAAGATGCTCTTGATGCTTCTCGAAACATTATTGAACAACGAATAAATTTTTTTGGTGTATCAGAGCCGGTTGTTCAGACGGTAAAATCGGGTAAAACATACCGGATAAACGTAGATTTACCCGGAATTGAAAACGTGTCTGAAGCGGTTGGCCTTATCGGTCAGACGGCACAACTGAGATTTATGGAAATGGCTGATGTGGATGAAAAAACAGCAACTACAACACCCCTTGTGAACTTATTAACCAAAGAGACCGGACTCGGTGGGAAAGAAGTTAAAAAAGCATCGGTTACCTTTGACCAGCAAAATGGAAAGCCTCAGGTTGCCCTACTATTTACTAGTAAAGGAGCAAAACTATTTGGTGAAATCACAGGCCGAAACGTGGGAAAACCAGTTGGAATTTTTTTGGACTATTTTCCAATATCAGCGCCAACCGTACAACAGAAAATAACCGAAGGGAATGCGGTGATAACCGGTAACTTTACGATCGATGAAGCGAAAAATCTTGCAGTATCAATAAATTCAGGAGCTCTTCCTCTGCCTATTAAACTGGTTGAACAAAGAAACATCGGGCCATCTCTTGGAGAACTAGAGGTTAAAAAAAGTATGGTTGCGGGATTTTTTGGTTTAGCAATGGTATTGCTTTTTATGATTGGTTATTACGGAAGATTAGGAGTGATTGCATCTGTGGGTTTAGTAATTTATGGATTGATTTCGTTTGCTTTATTTCGAGCGATTCCGGTTGTTTTGACACTTCCTGGGATTGCTGGATTCATCCTATCAATAGGCATGGCGGTTGATTCAAACATCCTTATTTTCGAACGTATTCGTGAGGAGCAACGAAAAGGTAAAAGTTTTGATATTGCCGTTAGACTTGGATTTGGACGTGCAATCGACGCGATAAAGGACGCTAACATTACGACACTGACCGTGGCTTTTATCCTCTTTAATCCACTGAATTGGGAGTTTTTACCGCAGTTTGGTATGGTAAGAGGATTTGCATTAACTCTTGCAATAGGTGTAGGGACAAGTTTGTTTACGGGCGTAGTGATAACAAAACGTCTCATTGGAGCATTTTATAAAGAGAATCCGAACAAATTAATCAAATCATTATGATACCGTTTCTCAAATATAAATGGCTATATGCCTTAATTTCCGCATGCATTATTTTTTCCGGGATTTTTTCAATGGTTAAATACGGATTTATGTATTCTATTGATTTTGTTGGGGGAACCGATATTGAATATAAGTTTGATAAAACAGTTGAGAAAACTGAAATAGAAAAACTTCTTACTAAAAACAAACTAGAATACAGCCAGTTTATTATGGAAAAAAATACGTTAAAGATAAGGTTGAAACCGATTGATGAAAAACAAGAAACATCTTTGAGAAAAACCATAAGTGAAAAATTTAAAGTAAAAATTCAGCAGATG
>CAZYXQ010000157.1:0-2503 GCA_964651235.1 uncultured Gammaproteobacteria bacterium | reverse complement strand
CAACCTCCTGAGATCTTAAATTCTCAAAATAGAGAATCAATAAAATCGAAAGAAGCAAAAAGCTCTTAATCATCGTATACTATTCCGTTAAAATCATTCTTCTTGTTTCGATTTCTTTCCCGTCAACAATTAAGCAGTAAAGATACATGCCTGGGTTAAGTTCATTCCCTAGTATTTCGATTTGCATGACTTGTGGGCTGGAAATGGAATAAGATTTGATTAATGTGCCATATAAATTATAGATAGTTATAAGTGCCTTTTTTGAATTGGACTTAAGTTTAAAACTAATTACAGTAGATTGCGAAAAAGGATTAGGGACATTTTGAAACAATACATTTGAATCCCCAATACTTGCATCTTCAACATCGTTTGATTTAAAACTACTATTATTAACTGATTTTTGTGAAAATTCATATTGTCCGTTAATTGTTTCTTTTAATTCCTCAATCTCCCTCTGTTGCTCTTTTATCGCTTCAATGAGCAATCCAATAATTCCATCATAATTTACTACTTTTAAACCATCATCTCTGGTTCTGACAACCTCTGGTACAACCCTTTCAACTTCTTGAGAGATTACTCCATAATACTTCCTTTTTTTCTCTGACTTTAAAGAATCAACTGCTTTTGGATTGACATATTTAGGATTATATTCATCTTCATCAGATAATTTGTTGACAAAATGCTCTGTTCCATTGACATCTGTATATTGGAGGGTATCATTCTTCCGTTCTTTATATTTAAAGGAAACACCATGAAGCTTAAGTACCTTCTTAAGCGGGGTCGGAATATCTTTGATATCTGTTTTTATCGTACTATCTGAAAGCCTATTGAAATTTCTTCCCCATGCATCACCTTGCGATTGTACATAAAAGGTATGTGAAGTATCCAATTGAACAATCCAACAACCTTGATCAGTGTTTTTACAATATGTTTTATTCATCCAGGCATGTGTTGTAAAAATACTGGGAGAAAAATAGGTATAACCACTTGGTTCAACTTGAATGCCGTATGCTTTATCAATATCTCCAATACTAATCCAATTATCACTGTGAACCTTGATTTGCCCGTTTACGTTATGGATTAATCCAATAATAAATAATGTCATTAAAAAAGCCGTAGTTTTCATATTAATAATTGATTAAGGTTAATATTGTGAAAAAAATCATTTTCCATATTCTGTTAGCCGGATTGGACTAGTTATATTATATAATTGAGGATGATCCTCAATTATTCTTGCTGTAAAATTTGATCCTGGGGTCAATAAAAATCCCTTATCCAAAACAATGCTATTTGTAGCCCATAACGAAATATTATTTCGTGCTGGAACAATAGCACTGTGAGTAGAATCACCCGCAAGCTGAAGATTCTCATGGACCTTAAAAAGTTCATTATCTGTTAAATCAAATGAAACCGGCCAATAATCATCTAACCCGTCCTGTAATTTATATGTTCTAACATAATCAATATTAAACGGATATCTAAGGTCCGCTGAGTCTTTACGCAATGACAAACTTAATCTTATCAGCATGGCAATGGTTGAATCCAGGTCTACACAAGTAAATTCACTATACTCCACGCATGGTCCAAAATTTTTTCTTAAATCAATTACTGATTGGTCGGTAGTATATTTAAATGCGGCAGACACCTTACCATTTAAATAAATGTAGATCTGCTTTGGAAACCACTCAACCCCAAAAATAAATTCATGATTTGCATATGGTGTTATGAATTCGCGCATTTGCGTGATGCCTTGCCTCACATCAACAGTATCCTCCAAGAATAGATTATGGCAAAAATTATGAGTAAAATCAAAAGGACTGCCAATAAGATCCCTTCTTGTTTCCATAATATCAATTTCATCTTTGTCAATAAAACGTCCATTAGCTCCTCCTGCCCAAGTACCACCATCAGCCCAAATTGAAGATTCTAATAAAACGTCTTTAGGAAAATTGCATTTAACCTCAATGTAACCATATTGAACTTTATATTTTGATTTAATAAATCCAGAAGAATTATATACAATAGTATCAATTATTGTATCCTTATCACATGATAAACCAACATCAGGATGAGCTTTTAAATGGAGATATCCGTCAGACATATATACATTCGAAATATCACTGGAAAAATAAGCTTTTGGTGACATTGAATGACAACCATCAATTGCAACCCATTTATTTGTATCTATAGCAGTAGGCATTGCACCGCTTAAAAACTCATCCGAGAATTGAGGGAAGATGACCCATCCAGTAGTAAGAGAAGAATCAGACAACTGAGGAACTGGCCATTGAAAAACGTATGGTTTATTTACCCAGAATGGAGGTTCCTCACAGACAGGATTATCCAATTGGGCTTGACTAAGAAAAAAACTGAAGACGAAGGAAAGTGTAAATAAGGTTCTCATTTTTATCATTAATATAAATATTAGACCAAATATACAAAATTTATCACTATTGTCCGACTAAAATCTGATTTCCATGTTGTTGATTTGAAACTGTCAGAG
>CAZYXQ010000156.1:0-2515 GCA_964651235.1 uncultured Gammaproteobacteria bacterium | reverse complement strand
ATGTATTCCTCTTCTTTATAACGGAGGAGGATTGCCTGAAATTCTAAACGCATTTAAATTACACACGGGAGTATACACCTTTAATTCTATTGATAATCTAGTTAATAATTCCATAACTCTTCTATCAGATTCATCAGATATAAAGGTGCCGACCCATAATCCGTTTTCAGAACATGTATTTACCTCGTCCTTCATCTCCTATTTAGATAACATAGAGCACAAATGAAAAATACCAAATACTCTTCTAGGCGATTACTACTACTTGAAGCATATAGAGGTATTGCTGCAGTTTTGATCGTTTTTTACCATTTCACCGTGCTTTTTAGGGAGAACTTTAATTTTAAGTTTTTAAACAATTTCTTTCTTTTCGGACAATGCGGGGTTGATTTCTTTTTTATTCTTAGCTCGTTTATTCTCGCATATCGATATTCCGGAACGACATTTGCATCAAACACTGTGTTTGTTTTTCTGAAGAAGCGGTTTTCAAGAATCTATCCTACATACTGGGTCATTGCAGGTATGGTAGGAATAATATATGTGCTGTTTTTCCCTCAAGTAATAACTCCTGTCTTTATTTTTTCCTCAATAACCCTATATCCCTATTGGCCACGTCTTATAGCTCCTGCGTGGACATTGTTTTATGAGCTTCTCTTTTATGTATTCTTTGCAATAAGTCTACTAATCAAAAACAAGAAAATTTCAATTTTTATCGCTATCTTACAAATTTTTTTATTGTTGTTTTATAATCTCTTTGAAAAACAAATCGCACTTGTTACTTTACCAGTCTCTCAAAACCTCTTTGACTATCTTACCCACTTTATTTTTATTGAATTTTTTATTGGTCTTGGATTATATCGGGTATATGTTTTGCTTTCAAAAAAAAGTGCAACTTACATAAAAGTTGGGCTCATAACATCCTTATTATGTTTATGCGTTCTCGCAATAAACTATTCAACGTATTTTAAAGAGTTAAATGATATCAGAAGACTGATTTTTGTCGCATTTCCTATTGCATCACTTATCCTCTTTTCTGCTCTTCTGGAGTCAAAAGTATCCATCCTCATACCTAAATGGGCTTTACTATTAGGAAAATCATCATACTCAATTTTTATCACACATACATTTATTCTTTCTGTACAAAGTAAGTTTTTATCACAGTTTACGAATTTGAACTATGTCATGCTTACTACTTATATGATTGCGGGTATTTCCTATGCTATCATGTTTGGAATAGGATATTACTTACTAGTTGAAACATTTTTATTTAATTTACATAGTGGATTTCGAAATAATTCACATAAATTGAGGAATAAAAAAGAAACAGTATGATTATCGCAAAATTACTACAGATAATGGTTGAATCCGTCAGTAGATATGCTGCTTTTTTTATCAACGGTTTAATGTATTTAAAGGATTTATTAATATTTTCAAAGAAAAGAAATCCAAACTTTGAATTATCTTTTTTAAATCTATATCCCTGCCTGAACGATCGAACAACCTTTACCCCAATTGAACCAATATATTTTTATCAAAATAACTGGTGTGCTGAAAAAATTGCAGAAAATAAACCTACTCATCATATCGATGTTGGATCAAGTGCTATCTTTGTAAGCCTACTGTCAAAATTTGTAAAAACTACAATGGTCGACATCAGACCAATTCCTCTTACTACAACACAGTTGCAATTTGTAAAAGGTGATATAACTCGGCTACCATATAAAGATAAGTCTGTGTCCTCACTCTCATCAATCTGCGTAATTGAACATATTGGACTTGGACGATATGGAGACACACTTGATCCCTATGGAAGCGAAAAAGCAGCAACTGAATTAAAAAGGATCCTTGCTAAAGGCGGCAATCTGTATATCAGTGTTCCTGTCTATCCAGATAACAGAATATATTTTAATGCCCATAGGGCTTTTCATCCTTCATATATTAAATCTATGTTTGAAGAACTTAAGCTTATTGAACAAAGATACATATACAATACAAAAATATATCAGCGTTTTGTCCCAGAATATGGTTTTGGAACGGGACTTTTTTATTTTAAAAGACAATGAAAAGTATTCTAATCACAGGTCACAATTTGGGAAGATTGGCAAATCAATTATGGCAATATAGCTCTGTATATGCTTATGCGCTTGAAAAAGGATATAGATTGGAAAATCTATCTTTTTTTGAGTACTCCCCATTTTTTCCTAATCTTCCACCCACTAAACATCTTGGGTATTTTGAGAAACTTAATTCTTTTTTTTCATTTTTTTCAAAAAAATTCGGAAGATATCTCTCGTATATTATACTTAGTTGGTATGTTATGCTTGTTAAGCTTTATCATGGTTCAACAAAAAAATACGTATCAAATTGGCTTTTTAGATATCCTCAGGGATTAATCATATACCGTAAACAGATAATGCAAACGTTTTTGCCACGGCCTGATATTTTAACAAATATTGAAACTAAGCTTACCTCTCTAAGACAAAAGTATAAAAAAATTATCGGTGTTCACATTCGGCAA
>CAZYXQ010000155.1:0-2518 GCA_964651235.1 uncultured Gammaproteobacteria bacterium | reverse complement strand
ATGGAATATGTTTACGCAAGAGTTATTTCACGTTATTAACAAACTTAGCCAATGAAAACCGCAGTAATTTGTGTATTGTTCCATACCCCTCTTGAAGAAAAAAAGAGACTACAAAATGAAATTGCTGCTATGGCCGGAGTCTATACGATAACTAATTATTTCATCGATCACTCAGGTACTGAAAACGGATACGCGGAAGGTGTAAATAAAGGAATCAAAAAGGGATTAAAAGAAGGAGCAGAAATTTTCATTATTCTAAATCCTGACATTTCGATAAACAAATTCAGTTTATCCAAAATGTTTGAAAGCAAAAAAAGTTTTGATATTTGGGGTTTTGCGATGAGGCAGGGTACTAATACATATTACGGTGGGGAAATTGATAAATGGCGTATGAGTGGAGGACTCGTTAGGAGGAAACCCTTAACCCGATTTATTAAATCCGATTACGTGAGCGGATCATGTATGGTTATAAGTAAAAAAGTAATTGAAAGAATTGGATATTTTGATGAACGATACGGGATGTATTATGAAGACGTTGATTTTTGTTATAGAGCTAGACTTGCCGGATTCCGTGTAGGAATTGATTCGTCTTTAATGTATGATCATTTCGAGACTTCAGATGTTCGTCCAGAAAAAAAAGTATATTTGGCAGTTAATAGAATCAAATTTATGTTTAAGTTTGGTTCTTTACGACAAAAACTAAGAGAGCTCCTACGTGCACCTTTGACATTATGGGAAGAGAGAAAAGCCGTTGTAACAAAATTTACCATGTCAATTTTTTTAAAAAATTTTATCAGTCTCAATCTTTCATCCCTTATAAACAAAGCTTTGCACTTTCTGCTTTTTCTGGTTCTTATCCGTGTTTTGTCAGTAAAAAATTACGGAATATATACTCTTGTATGGGCTCATGTAACAATACTTTCGCCACTTGTCGATTTTGGAACTACTTCGTATGGTTTGATCTATTTACCGAAAGAAAAGGAACGGATGACAAATGCGCTTTTTTCTTTAAGATTGGCACTATCTGGGATCGTTTTTATTCTCACATTTTTATTAGCGTTATTTTTCGGATACGGTAAAACGATACTGTGGCCTATTTTTTTTGTCTCTTTTGTTATTTTTCACAACATGACTTCAGGAATGTATTTTATTCTTTCATCGATAAAAGAGGAAATGACAAAGACTGCATTTATATCGGTACTATGTAATGTATTTATGATTGTTACTCTTATCATGACTGTTTTTGTAGCAAAACGACTTGATTTTCTTTTTTTGATTATCGGGCTTAATTATCTATTGCTTTCATTTATTTATTTTTCTCTTATAAAAACAAAAACAAGAAAACTTACTCTAGTTTTCCCTTTACGCGATTGGGTTTCCATAATTAAAAAATCGTACGTATTTGTATTGATCGGATTATTCGCCGGAATTTATTTTAAAATTGATGTTTTTATTTTAAATTTTTTGAAAGGTCCCTCTGCAGTGGGTATATATTCATCCGGTTATAAATTTCTTGAAGCAATGACTCTTGTTGCATCAAGTTATAACACGTTATCGGCACCTGTTTTTGCTAAAACCGCACTTAAAAAGAGAAGCTTTCTATTTGAAAAAATTGCAAAACACATGATATTACTGGGGACAGTAGGATTCGGTGCAGCTCTTATAACAATGGTATTTGGTCCGTTCTTTTTACCGTATATTCTGAAGGGTAACTTTACGCAAGGAATAGAAGTGGTTACGATCGTAATATGGGCTTTACCATTTATATTATTTAACTCTATTTATCTGAATCTTCTTTATGTAAGTGGATTACCCCATATTGCAATACTTATTTTTATTTCTGCTGCAATAATAAATTTGGTACTTAATACTTTGTTTGTCCCCACATATTCTTATATTGCATCATCATACATAACTATTGCGTCTGAGGTGATTACCCTATGTGTCCTTTTGCTATTGACATTCGTAGTTTTCAGAAAAAAAATATTTTATGATTAATATCGCACTGGTTAGAGGTTCATATCTAAATAATTTTGAAGGACAAAATTATCATATATACGATCCTGATATTCACATAACAGGTATTTCATCATATCGCGCAATTCATACCCAGTTACCGTTTCCCGTAGTGAATTTATTAAGTATTAACGATCTTTTTGGATATTCTAATAAGGTAAGCAAATATATTTGTAACAGAACAATCGGCGATTCACAAAATCTATTCGGATTGTCACAACTTGCCAGTAAATATGACATCTTTCATACGGCAGATCCCCACTATTATTACAGTTATCAACTTGCAAATCTTAAGAAAAGAAAAAAGATAAAAAAACTACTTGTTACTTCTTGGGAAACAATACCGTTTAATAATGAATCGACTGATGCTAAACGGAAAATAAAAAAATTTACTTTAAACACTGCGGATCACTTCTTATGTTATACTCAAAAGGCAAAAAATGCTTTAATGCTTGAAGGAATTAGTCAAAACCAAATATCTGTAATACGATTAGGAGTTGAT
>CAZYXQ010000154.1:0-2518 GCA_964651235.1 uncultured Gammaproteobacteria bacterium | reverse complement strand
ACAACTCCGGATCAGCATGGGCATTCCGCCATCGCCTTCAAACAAAAAGAAACTCCGAAATCCATGGAAAGAGATCTGCCGGACTTTTCTCAGTTACGATCCCGATCTGTGCCCGCAGTGTAAAAAAGGAGTGATGGTGCTCATCTAACGATTTACTCCCGTTCACCTTTGAGCCTGTTTCTGCTTCAAAATTTCAAAGTACGCTGCTTATTTGTTAACCGGTAAATCCACCGGTTTTATTTAATCCCCATAACTTCATTTCAAACTTCCACCAAGGATTTCGTGCAACACGGCTTCATGTTTGGCTTCGCCACACGAAGCCTTAGTTATTAGGGCCAGATAAATTAAATGCTGGAGATCAGTTCCTTGAGCAGGGGAAGATCCGTCTCGATTGCTTTCCAGACAACATCTAAATCAACATCGATATAGTCGTGAATGAGTTTATCACGCATTCCGGCCATATCTTGCCATGGAACATCAGGATGCGACTGAGTGAATTCTTTCGAGATCTTTTTTGTGGCTTCTCCAATTATTTCAAAGTTTCTGATCACAGCATCTTGTATAAGAACACTGTTTTCAAAATCTTGTTGAGTGATATCCAATGTAAAACCTTCGATCTTTGAGATGGCTGCCAAAATATGATCCAAATAAACGCTATCGTCTTTCATTATTGATAGATGATTTTCAGATCCTTTTGGATGTGTTCCTTGACCTTTTGGTTTTTTATGGCTCCCTCAGTTACCAGATCGACTTTAATGCCCAATTTTTGCGAAATCAAATTCTCTAAATGGACCAATTGGAGAAGGGATAATGTTGATTTGAACCGAACAAGAATATCGATATCACTACCAGAAACATTCTCATTCCTTGAGTATGAACCAAAGATCCCGATATATTCTGGATTATGATCCTTTAATGTGTTGATAATGATATTTATAGTCTTTTCTGTCATGTTTACCTCTCAACAAAGATACGTTTTTCTTATTTGGCCCTAACGGTGGGCGTTGTTTTATTCTGAAAGTTTACTTTCAACCTCATATATAGTTTCTGTTCGTCAGTGCAGGACTTTGCCTCCGGCTTACTTCAGACCCCGGGTCACCCCGGGAACCCTTGCTTTTGGCTAATGCTTCCCACTATCAAGTGCATAGAGGATTTTCACCTCCTTGTTGTTGTACATTCCGGGCACACACGTTTGGCCTGTAAAACCATGTGCAGTGAAATGGTCCCCTAAGCCGAAAACCCTTATCAGCATTGGTTTTACAGGCATGTTATGCCGCGTTAATTCTATATTTTTTAATCGCTTTGAATTCCTTGGCCTTTTTATTCATTTCTTCTTCAACATCATAATCATTTTGAAGTCCAAGCCAAAACTTTGCAGAATTTCCAAAATAATTGCTCAATCGAATAGCAGTATCTGCAGTTATTCTTCTATTCCCTTTTAAAATTTCACTAATTCTGGTTTGGGGAACGCCAATATCAAGGGACAAACGGTAGGCTGTTAAACCCATGGGAATTAAAAATTCTTCTTGAAGAATTTCCCCTGGATGAATGTTTCTCAGTTTGTACATAAGACCTGATTTTAATGATAATCAACAATTTCTACATCGTATGAATGCCCATCAATCCATTTAAAAATAATTCTCCATTGATCGTTTACCCGGATACTATAGAGTTCCTTTTTCTCTCCATTTAATTTTTCAAGTCGATTGGAGGGTGGAATACTGAGGTCTTTCAAATCAATGGAATTATTCAGCATTCTTAGCTTTCTTCGGGCAATTTCCTGGATATGAGCAGGAAATTTAACCGATTTTAAACCACCCCATATCTTTTCGGTCTCTTTTGAATTAAAAGATTGGATCATGTGAACGTATTACGATACTAACGCCAAAGATAAGTATTTCTTTTGGAATAGTCAAGTTTTTCTTTTAATGCGGCATAGTCCGAAAGCCAACAATTTTTCTTACATTTTCGAGAGTCGCTTCTGGTTGTAATTTTTCAAATTGATTGACTGCTTCCCCGATTGAGGAATCGATGCTCTGCTTTAAAAAAGGATTGTTAATTGATTTATAAGTCAGGAGATCAACCTTTCGCTGAAAGAGAACTTCAAAAGTATCCCATAAAGACATTAACTTCTCTCCTCGTTCAGTGGGATCAGGGTCATTAATTTCGACTAAAAGGTCTATATTGGAATCTGGTTGGTGTTACCAAAAGCTACGCCTGGCATTATAGCGGCATGTTATAAGCCGATCAATTTTGTTTCCTTGAGTTCTTTTCAATCCATTTAACAATTTCTTCGAATGATGATTTTCCCGCAGCAATGCTGATTACGAAATTATATTTGTCCTGTTGACTTGCCTGGATATCAAAACTCTGGTTAAGCAGGAAATACCTCAAACAGAAATATCCAATGCGTTTATTCCCATCGAGAAATGGATGATTTGAAATTAAACTTTCTATTAATGCAGCAGCCTTGGTAAATATGTTTGGATATAGCTCATTACCATCAAATGAAGCAAAG
>CAZYXQ010000153.1:0-2530 GCA_964651235.1 uncultured Gammaproteobacteria bacterium | reverse complement strand
TATTGAGGAACGTCCCTTAATCCGAAATTTTCTTCCTTCAAAACTCACTTTCCCTTCAAGAGCATTTAATATTCTATTATAGTTTTCGCGATCAAATAAAGGATCATATCCAGACACGGCTCTCATTATCTGGCGAGTCGTGCCTTTCATTGATCGCTGATTAATTGTTGCAATTTCGTTTTCGTCGATCATGCGAAGAGCAAGCTGGAGACCAAAATCCTCAAAAACTTCATTCCTGAGTTCTGAGAATCCATAGCCGCCGGATAAAGCATAAGTATTATCATTATGTTTTCGCAATAGAAGAAAGCTACAGCTTAGGTTCTCGATCTCCTGCACTGGTGTACTTAAAATAGACGCCAAATATTTTACCCAATGCGGCTTTGTCGCTTTACCAGGATGTAAAAAGAGCTTAGTTTCTTCGTCCTCGTACTCTACGATAAAGCCCTTGTGTGAGAAGTCAAGACTATTAAATCCACTACTAGACTTGAGCTTGTACAAGCTGATCTGGTTTGTCTTCTGTTTCACATCCACTTCCTTTCTTGCAAGTTTCCACATTCTTTAAAATTGAATCTTGGTTAGGTTTCAATAAAGTACATCATTTAATCTTGTAATCAAGCATAATTATGGTTGTCTCAATTAGATTTCAAAGATCCTCAAATTCTCTCCCAAACCGGCAACCCTTTCCCAAAACTCCAATCCATTAAAATTGCTAACTATAATATTAGGGAAGCTGTCCACCTTAAGAGCGCGATTATACCAGACTTGAGAAGAAGGCAGGCTAATTGTCATGATTCATCGATTTGCCGTTCCTGAGCCAAAATGGACATTAGGAAGGGCAGATTTTCACAAAATCAGGGATTCATAAGGCAATGGGTATTTTTCACAATGGGGGTATTATTGCTGTCGAAGAGCTGGCAACGATGCGTGAATGAAGGTCGTTACCGGTTGAAAAATACCTCGCACGATGATTTTATGGATTCACCGTATTTACCACACATAACTCCATTATGAGGACATTGTATACAGCGTTTTTAATTTGAAAAAGCAGTCGGAATGATTTTAGGCATGATGAAATTTATATAGGATATTTTATGTTCAATGTTGTAATTAAAACTGATTTTTCTGAATTGACGTTTTGCTAATAGCCAAGTAAATACACGAGATTATTAACAATAATGTGTTTTAAGTGATAAACTCTTTAAGAAAAATTGATTTTCGGAAAATGAAGATTATTTCTTGTATCTTTCCCCTTCCATAGGTAAAATAAAGATAGAAGTAAACTGTTATTTATGATATGTAACTCATCAAAATCAAGAATGTGAAAACTAATCAATGAATAGAAATATACTTCTTGTCGAGCCGAATTATCCAACCAAATTTCCACCTCTTGGGCTGATGAAAATATCCGCTTTTCATAAGCAATTGGGAGATAGCGTTCATTTTGTAAAAGGATATAACCAAGACATCTTATACACATTTTGGGACAAAATATACATAGCAACGCTCTTTACATATAATTGGAAAGTCACCATAGAAACAATAAAATGGTATAAGTGGCTGGTTAAGGATGATGTATCAAGAATTGTTGTAGGTGGCATATTAGCTACATTAATGGGTGAAGAAATATGGAAAGAAACAGGAATTGTGCCCCATAGAGGTCTTTTAAAATCTTCCAGAGATATAGGTGAAGACGATGACTCGATAATAGAAGATATGATTCCTGATTATGATTTATTTACCCAGTCATCACAAAAATATACCTTAATAAGTAATAGCTATTTTGGATACTCAACGCGGGGATGTGTGAGGAAGTGCTTATTTTGTGGTGTTCATAAACTGGAACCAGATTTTATTGATTATAAAAATATCAAGCCATATGTAAATTCAATAGAGCAACTGTATGGAACTAAACATCACTTGGTATTATTCGACAACAATATATTAGCCTCAGAGAAATTAAGTGATATCGTTTCTGATATTTGTGACCTCGGTTTTGAAAAGGGAGCAAAATATCACAATAGACAGCGTCATGTTGATTTCAATCAGGGAGTTGATGCGCGATTTATGACAGAAGAAAAATTCAAGTTGCTCTCGAGGGTAGCAATAAATCCCCTAAGAATTGCTTTTGACCACATCAAATTTGAAGAAACTTACGTGAGAAGTGTTAAATTAGCTGCTAAACACAAGATACATAATCTTTCCAATTACATATTATACAATTACGATGATACCCCTGAAGATTTTTGGAAGAGATTAAAAATAAACATCGAGTTAAACAAAGAATGTGGTCTCCGAATATATTCATTCCCGATGAAATACATCCCACTTAATGCGAAGGACAGAACATATATTAGTAAGAATTGGAACTGGCAATTCATTAGGGGAGTCCAGAGGATTATCAACGTAATGAAGGGCGCGGTTATGTCTAAAGAAGATTTCTTTTATCGAGCTTTTGGTGAAACAAAAGATGAATTTATAACAATCCTTCATATGCCAGAACATATTTTAATGAAGAGGGGGCGGGAGCCTA
>CAZYXQ010000152.1:0-2530 GCA_964651235.1 uncultured Gammaproteobacteria bacterium | reverse complement strand
CATTATATTCTATAGGCACATCCGATATATAACAGCTTACTTGATCCAGGAACTTCTTATTGTATGCTTCAAGACGAATACCAAGATAGGTGTATACCGACTCATCTTCAGTAAGATAGTTGTTCGGTGTTTTAAGAAGTGCATTTTCCCGTTCCCCATGACTTGCAATCGTTAGGCAAGGTACCCCGATCAACGCCCGTATCCGTTCCAAGTCCGCTTTGAGAGACTTTAAACAGGGTTTGTAAAAATCCCTCGCAAAGAGATCTTCTGTTATCTTTATATCGGGATGAGCTTTGGCAAAATCCGCAATTGACTCGAAATGCAAACTTGCTTCACTGCCATACGTTTCAATTTCTCTCATGAGGCAAGGCTCTATAGTCGAGTTTCTGAAATAATAGCTGGCATGAACGCCATATTCTTTTTCAACTTGGAACATCATCTGTGTTCCGGATGAGCAATGGTCAACATCATGGCGTAATATGAGCAGTTTTACGTTATTAGAGTATTTATTTTCAACATAATCCCTTAAGGATATGATTGTGTAGCCTCTGGTTAGCGCAAATCTTACTAGAGCCCGGTATTCTTTGATTCTTCTATTCAGTAGATAATCGTAAATTAATTTGAATCGTGACACTTTGACTTTAAAAGGTTTTTTTGATTATATTTATTTGCTAACGTATAAAGCACTGAATATCATGATCATTAAAACAAGTTCGTTTAACAGAAAATTTCCTACGCAGTTTTATGACACCCCCGCCAGAAATGAACGCAATAACAAAAAAGAAAAAAAGAATTGCGAATCCATATATATCGATAAGATATCCACTAAGGGAAGTACCGTTAAGATTTTTCAAGTGCATTGTGAACCAAACGAAAAGAGCGATTACAAGGGGGGTCGGTCTAAACCTAAAAATTGCGCTATTAATCCAATATAAAACAAAGCCAACAAAGAACGGGGGCAATAGTATCCCCCAAAATCCAAAATTTGCGTACATTTCACCCCAGTATATAGTTGGCATTGAACCAATTATACCAAGCTGGAATTGTATCGGATTGTACCATGCCATAATCTCCTTAGCTAGTGCATAATTTTCAAAAGGAAGGATTTCACCGGGATTTGGAAAGGAGCGTCCGTGCAAGAAATCATGTTGGTCGGGGAAAAATTCAAGATAGTGGTAAGCAGGCTGAATTTGTCCGGTGAAAGCACGACTCAACGCATTAAAAATGGCTTGGACAGGGTCTTGCGCATTCATAAAATTGATATAGAAAATAATAAGAACAGCCATAATTGTGACACCAAGGCAAAGCGACCCCTTTATCGGGAATTTCCCTTTTCTCTTAACAGAAATGTACACAAGAAAAAGCGCAATTAACAAGTTAATCATTGGCCCTTTTTCAGTAGCCATGGTCATACTAAAAATGGCAATGCCAATTACTATTATTACTAAAAGACGATTCGTTAATTTGGGATTGAGAAGGAACTGTACAAAAAATAAATACGTGCAAAACAAAAGGCCTTTGTTCATAAACAAATAATACCAATGATACTTTCCCTCGAAGGCATTAGTCATGGCCGACCGCGCAACAGCAGCTTGACTGTTATCACCAAGCTCAAAAATGGTAAACAGCGCTATGTTCTCAAACCCCACTTTTGTAAGATATAACGCCAGACTTACCAAGCAGATGCCATATAGCGCTAAAACAAGGGTTATCTGTAGTTTATTACTTTTTTGAATCTCATAGGCACCAAAACATTTAAGCGGGCCAAAGCATCTTCTTCCTGCGACGAAGCCTATTATCATGAGCGCCATAGTAACAGCTGTATAAATAAAAATTTGAGCTACTAACCATTGATTACTAACTGCTGAAGCACGGTATTCATCCAATTGGAAGTACAAGATAGGTAGCCCAATATATTGGTAGCCATAGAATGACAAAATCACGAAAGCGGGAATGGTTAGCTGAAACAAGCTAAGATCAGCTACTTTTAGCAAGTAATGCCAAATAAATGGCAACACCAACCATATTGCGACAAATGCTATACCTTCAAACACAACAAAAACCCAGATCCATACGGGGAATGATTAAACTTATAAATACAAATATATACATCATACCTTTTCACTTACAAGACTGCAACTATAAATCAAATTTTGCAGACCTACTTCACGGACTGACCCGAACCATGCCTTTTTTTCTTTAAGATAGCTGAGACTACGAAGGTAAAGACTCCACCAGGGGGGATTAACGACAGCGTTGGGGTGCCACAGTAGGGTGAGGATGCCGCCGACGTGCTTCACGGTTTCGGCGATCCGGACGACGTATTGAAAAGCCGTGTCCTCGTCCAGGCGCATCCCCTTGGCGGGGTCCAACATGGCCCCGTCCTGGATAATGAGGGGTATCTCGGTGAGCGGCAACTCCTGCTCCGTCTGCAAATCATAGAGCCGCCACGGGTAGCATGTCCCGAAGCGAAAGCCCACGTTGTCGTTGAACCCCAGAGTCGCGTCGTATCGGAACCCTGCTTCCGCTT
>CAZYXQ010000151.1:0-2551 GCA_964651235.1 uncultured Gammaproteobacteria bacterium | reverse complement strand
AATATGTTATTGTCAATAGGCTATTACGCGTGATATCATATACATATGAATAAACCAAAAGTAAGTTTTCAAAAAACAGAAGTATACAATCCGAAAGATAAAAAAGAAAAACGACTTATCAAAGCCTTTACTTTTCTTAATAAAGAAGAAGAAATTGCTGCTTTTCTCAGGGACCTTCTTACTATTGCCGAAATAGAAGAATTTGCAAACAGACTTGAGATAGTGAGACTGCTTACGAAGGGACATGCGTACCAAAAAATCGCAAAGGAAACAAAAACCTCAACCACAACCGTTACTCGAGTCGCCCACTGGTATAACAGGGGGTGTGGCGGTTACCGTATGATCATTGACAAGCTTTCTGACCGTCTAGTATGATAATGGTATGGAATCAAACAAAAAGCTTGTTTTAACCCTGTCTTCTGTATTAGCATTCGCTGCAATTCTAGTAGTTCTGATTGCGGTATTTTTGAGGACTAATGTATCTTTATCAGGGCTGAATCCTGTTGTGCCCGGTCCAGGTGCAGGAGCAGAACAGTTTGGAAAAATGGAACAGTTCAAAACTGAAGCAGAGTTTCGGGAATATATGCAGTCAGCAAGCGGTATGTCAAACTATTTTGGTGGAGGGTTCGGAGACTCAAGGGTGATGCTTGAAAAATCAGCTCCCAGCATGACGGGAGAAACATCAAGCGATATGATCCCGATGGCCGGTGGAGGTTCAATGCCTGAGCGCATATCAGGAACAAATACCCAAGTACTTGGGATCGATGAACCGGACATTGTAAAAACAGATGGCGAAACAATATATTACTCTACTCCTTTTTATGATTGGCAACCAGAACCGATTCCCTTGAAAGACTCAATAAATGAACCGGTAGAAGCACCTATTAACGGAGTAATGAACGAATCGCCTCCGCTTTTTGATGATGCAATTGACGCAAGAGAAGAAAAGAAAGTTGTAGACTCACAGGATAGTTTGATGTATCCTCCCATTAACCGCCCACGGAAAATCCAAAATGGCGGGATATTATCAATAAAAGCTTATCCTCCCTCTGATATGTCTTTACTAAAAACTTTATCAACCTCGGGAGATTTGCTTTTAAATGAAAACACACTCATTGTTTTTAATGAAACGAATTATGATATGAGAAGTGTTGACGGATATGATATTTCAGATCCTTCAAAACCTGAAAAGAAATGGTCAATTCCATTTAAACAAAATAATTCAAAAGTCCAAGCAAGGTTATATAAAGACAAACTTTATCTTATTACTCGGTTTGAAACTGTAGGTAACTATCCCTGTCCATTAAAACCATTTGATATGAAAAGTAATGACGTCACAATAAACTGTACAGATATTTATCATCCGATAATTCCTGTGCCGTCAGACACTATTTATACTGTCTCGAAAGTGAATGCTACGTCTGGGATAGTTGAAAAAAACATTTCTTTTGTTGGATCGTACGGTGAAATGACAGTTTATATGTCAAGGGGTTCATTATATCTTGGATATCCCTACAACGGAGACATGGTTTCCATCATTCAAGGATTTGTCAGTCAAAACAGAGAATTATTTACCGAAAGTTTTCAAGCAAAACTAAAGCGGTTAAAAGACTACGATCTCAATTACGAGACAAAGATGATGGAACTAAATATTCTTTTATCACGATTTACTCTAGGAATGGACGAAGATGAGCGTCTGGCCTTTGAAAACAATCTCCAAAATAAAATGAAAGATTATATGAAAACACACGCACGAAGTCTTGAGAAAACAGGTTTAGTGAAAGTAAACATCGAAAGCATGAGAATTGATGCAACTGGAGATATACCGGGACGACTGCATAATCAGTTTTCACTCGATGAGTATGATAATACTCTCAGAGCAGCTACAACTGTGGGGCAAAATAATTGGCTTGGTCAGTTTGGTCAGCTTACAGAATCATTTTCAGACGTGTATGTATTAAACGGGGATTTAAACGTAATCGGATCGGTAGTTGATTTAGGGAAAAAAGAACAGATTTATTCTGTGAGATTTATGGGAAGTCGAGCGTATGTAGTTACATTTAGGCAAACTGACCCCTTTTATGTACTTGATTTATCAAACCCAAGAAATCCCACCCTCAAAGGTGAGCTTAAGATTCCGGGATATTCCTCATACCTGCATCCGTTAACAAAAGATATCATTTTAGGAATCGGTCAGGAAGATTCAAACATAAAACTTTCGCTTTTTGATGTTTCAAATCCAAGCGATCCTCAGGAAATTGATAAATATTCTATGAAAGAGTATTGGAGTGAGGCACTGAATAACCATCATGCATTTTTAGCTGATGAAAAACACGAGGTGTTTTTTATGCCCGGGTCAAGAGGCGGTTATATATTTTCATACGAAGGAAATAAGCTTACGATGATTAAAGCGATCGCCGACTATCAAGTACAAAGAGCAGTGTATATCAATGACTATTTTTATGTTGTGGGCCAAAATACCATCTCTGTATATGATGAAACTAGATGGGAGAAGGTGAAGGAGCTGGATTTATAGTTTGTCATTTCCAGT
>CAZYXQ010000150.1:0-2557 GCA_964651235.1 uncultured Gammaproteobacteria bacterium | reverse complement strand
GTAGGTTGTTTAGTTTGTAATGATGATAAATTCCCCACAGCATATACAGTACACAAAAAATTAATACGATGAGAAACATGTAATTTTTTTCTTCCCTGTAGATACGAAGCAACAAGATACATATGATCCCTGAAGTGGTAAGAATCAGATAATCAAAAGCATGTTTGGTTACTTCTCGTCTCATGTGGTGAAATATCTCTTTCATAGTTAGAGAATCGTACCTTTCTTCAATATTAATAATATTGAAATTGCTATGAACCCAATAAATATTAAATGAGCAATATGTTTTCCTCCAATCCGAATTACTTGAAGTTTTGATGCAATATAAAAGTCAGCAAAAAGAGTAACGATAAAGAAAAATATAAAGATGCTCGTGACATCAAGCGTGATAGGAAACAGATTAATAGTGGGATTTTTTTCGATTTTACCCAAAACGGCAGGTTGTTTTATTAATGGTTTACTTTCCACTTGAGGTGAAGGTATGGGTGAAACAGTTTCAACCGGTTTTTCCTGGATATGTTGAGCTGGTGCTTGGTTTAATGGTGTTCCAAACATCTGAACCACTAACGTTGTTTCCTCTCCATTTAGTATACCGTTTACTATCGCAAATCCGACTTCTGAGTACTCTTTTTTTAAAATATTATCGCGATGGGTAGGCGAATTCATCCATGCATCGACGACTCCTTGGGAAAAAAGAAAATTTTTTGCAAGGTTTTCACCGGCGTATTCATATTGGTATCCGCTTTGAAGAATAAAATTCCAAGGTGATGCACCGTCTGGTCCAAAATGGGCCCAATAGTTTTTTGTCAGCATGTCATTTGCCTTGTTAAGGGCAGCAGTTTCAAGATGAGAATTATATGTAAGAGGCGGAAGGGATTGTTTTGCACGTTCTTCATTAACCAATGTATACAGTTTTGCAGTTGATATGTCAGTTGCAAACCCAAGTACGTTGCTGAGTAAAGGGGAAGACAATTTCATTATAAACACAAGACATAAAGCTCCTATGAGATAAAAAGATAGAAAATCAAGTTGTAACGTTTTTGCTTTAAAGTTATTTGTTTCCTGAGGAGTAAAAAGATGAAGTAGAAATGATTTTATTTTCATAGCAACTGGTGAATAAATCGCACCTTTCTAATAATATAGTACATAATCAACATACCGACAATATCAATAAACACATCTCTTATTTGGCCAGTGCGTGTGGAAACAAACAATTGGTGAAATTCATCAGTTAATGAAAAAACAACAGCAATTAGAGCGGAAAAAGCATATTGGTGATTTTTTGGGATGCTGATATTATGAAAAGCTCTGTATAACAATAAATATAATACAGCATATTCAATCATGTGAAGTGTCTTAAAAATCAAAAAATCATATACATACACGTGAGTTGCGCTGATGCTTTTTTGTGAAGAAAGGGTAAAAATAAATACCATCCACAACAAAGGAGGAAACCAGTAAAATACAAACCGTTTACAAAACGACCATAAGGCCATTCTTTATTTTAAACAAAAGAGATATGATAGTCAAAATTGAATAAGTGGCAGATAAAAAAAGAAGATGTGAGGTTAAGGGCAGAATAGATCGATATGGAATTTGATCCGTGTGGTAAGTGGTTGAGCCAAGAACTTGAGGAGTAGAAAGAATACTAGATTGATAATATTGATTATTCTGTAACGGAGCTGTTTTATGGGATATGTTGATACCCTGAGTGGGGTATATCGACTCCTTGAGTTGTATAGTAACAACCGATGTAGTTCTGTTAAAGGGGGTACAGTCAAGGTTGGGATTATTCCGACTTGGTTTTTGACTGCAAAAGGAATCGTTTTGAAAATCAGTTCTTCCAAATGATTCACCTTGTCGTGCATTGCTATATTCAAAACTGTCCTGTTCAATTAATTCTGCATTTAAGAGTCGTACCTGGTCAGTATCGTTGTTAAAAATTGCGCCGGTAAGTTCAATTGATGCATACTCCAATGGAGCAAGCTCCAAGTTAATTTCTCTTGGTGTAGCGCCTTTATCCTTTACATCATCAAGATACCAACCGATTAGTATAACGTTGAAATTATTGGAGTTATAGAGTTCAATCCACTCATGTTTATTTGCTTCAGGATAAACCATTGCCTCTGAGATATAAATGCCTTCATATGAAGGTGGATTATGTGTCTCAACACTATGTGTCGTAGGAAAGGGAGTTGAGGTTGGAATAGAAGTTGGTGTGGGGCTTGGATATATGATACAACTTGACTGTGTTTTATTATACATACCCCATGAAGGTACGTTTATTTCCCACAGATTTGATCCATCAGGATATCTCATATATGAATTTCCTATACCAGGACTTGTTTTGTATGAATATGAGTCGATTAAGACAGCGCTTATTGTCGTTGGAATTTCCGTTTGATTAAACAGGCGGATGGAATCAGGTGATGATTTATTTAAATTGAGATCTTGGGCAAAAACCACACAGGCATAGGGGTAAAGAACTGTTTGTTGGGGAATGGTGTAATATGTCTGACCTCCCGAATCATCGATAAACCAACCGGAGATATCGGCA
>CAZYXQ010000149.1:0-2609 GCA_964651235.1 uncultured Gammaproteobacteria bacterium | reverse complement strand
ACATTCTCTCCATTTTTCCCGATAGCAAGTGGCGCCTGTGTCTCATCGACAGTAATTTTTGCTCTTTTTTGTGTTCTGTCAATCTCAACATCCTGTACTTTGGCTGGAGAAAGTGAAGCAATTATAAAAAGCTTTTCATCTTTATTCCATTGGATAATATCAATTTTTTCTTTACCTTCAAATTCATCAGTAACCGTTTGTACCCTGACTCCTTTCTGTCCTACGCACGCACCAACTGGGTCAACCGCTCCATGTGCACTGTACACTGCAATTTTTGCGCGTTCACCCGGTTCGCGTACTGTTTTTTTTATCTCTACGGTGTTATTTCCAATTTCAGGAACTTCTTTTTTAAATAATTCTTCTATGAGTCTCGGATCTGTACGGGATACAATAATTCTTTGATTACCAAATTTATCATCGGCAATTTCCTTTAAATAGACAGTAAAAGAATTATTAACCGCATAGCTTTCACCCTTGATTTGTTCTTCTCTGGGAAGCACAGCCTCAGCTTTTCCAATATCAAAGTATGCGTTATAACCATCAAAGCGGATAACTCTTCCCCGAATAGCATTTCCGACCTGTCCTTTGTAATGACTGATTACCGTACGTTTTTCAGCTTCTCGTATCTTCTGTAAAATTACTTGTTTTGCTGTTTGTGCTGCAATGCGTCCAAATCCCGGAGGAGTAATATCTTTATTATCCATAAAGATTTTTGATTCACCCGTTTCTCTGTTGAGTTTTGCAGTGACTTCATCTTCTTCTTTTCCCGGATATTCTTTTTTATATGCAGCTACAAGGGCGATTTCAATAGATGCAATTACTTCATCAGGTGATATTCCTCTTTCACCAGCTACTTGATTTAATGCCAGGGCAAACTCAGTTTTAATAATTGTCATAAACAGTGTTTGTTTTTGGTCTTTTTTTTAGACAAAATACTAATCAGTTACTTTTTTCCTTCCGATTTTTTCTCTGCAGATGTTGCAGGGTCTGCCGGTTTATCATCTTTCTTTTCCGGAGTCGCTTCTTCAGCTCCTTCATCAGGTTTTGCAGTCAAAACTTCTGGAGCTGCCGCAGCTGTTGTTTCCGCGACCACACTTTCTTCTTTGTGTGCAGTAACAGATACGATTACTTTTTCAGGTTCTGTGACAATTTCATAGAGGGTAGATTTTGCTAAGGTATTAACCTTAATATCTTGCCCAAGTTCAGTCAATCCTGATATGTCAACATCAATTGCTGCGGGTATGTCCTGTGGCAGTGCTTTAACAGTAAGATGTGTTGATTGAGTAATAAGTACCCCTCCTTTTTGTGAGACTGCGGGAGAGACCCCAGTTACCTTAACGGGAACATCTGTCTCAATTTTTTCCGTAAGATCGATTTTTCTGAAATCAACGTGAAGTACTGTTGAATGGAGGGGATGTCTTTGGATGTGTTTGACAAGTGAAGGTATTTCCTGCTTATTTAATTGAAGATAGACGATTCCTGTTTCATGCGCGATTTTATAAACATGCGTAAAATCTGAATACTTCATGCTGATTGAAACGGATTTAAAATCCTTTCCAAACACATTTGCAGGAAGGAGACCATCTCTTCTCATTTTTTTAACTTTTTTACCCACTACCTTACGATCTTCAACGGTCAACGTAACATGATTTTCGACCTTTTTTTTTGTATTTTTCATACTATTCTTTTAATAATTCTATAAAAAAAACCTTATCTGCTGATAAGTCAGTATTATAGAGGATCCGATTATTTTTCACAAGGGGAGAAAAATTCTGATTAACCATAAATAAGGAAGGGGGGAGTGAGATTTCGATTCGAAGATCATTATTGATGGACCCAATCTGTTTTTGGAAGAGCAGCTGGTATATACCACGTCCTTTCTTAAAGCTTGTGATTGATTGATATTCAATAGTGATTTCAGCCGTTTTTTGGATCGGTACCTCAAAATAAAATCCAATTTGTTTAAACCGTTCTATTGATTGGTTATACTGGGAAACTACCTCATTATTGAGTGTAATAGTATTAATTAATGAATCTTTAGGCATCAGCATTTGGAAATAGTTTTTATACACTCCTCCGGGAAATATGTTCTGTAGTGATTCATTTTTAAACTTTACCGTTAAATGACTATGTACAAACCCATCCTCATCGATTGATATCCTAGCCTCCATAACCCGATTGACATAAAAATTTGCTTTATTCACTCCAAGATTGGCATCATATGGGAACATAAAGTCGGTATAACAGTTTTGCACACCTTCAGGACATTGAGGTTCAATAATTCTTCCCGACCAATAATATGAATCAATAATGTTCTGTAGTGACTCATTTTCAATATAAAAAGTAAGCTGTTTTTCTTCGATCGATTTGAGGACTTCCAATAAAAATTGTTGAGGAGATGCGGTTCCCAGATGTGCAAGAAGTTGTTTTGTAATTGCGGAGAGAAAACTTTTCTTTTGAGTGGATCCGGGGAAAAAATCCTTTTCGGCATACAATTGCGTTTTAATATAAAAGTTTTCGGAATTGATTTTTTCCTGATAATCCGGAAGATATATTTCTCCAAACGCGCGTAATAGGTTTTTAATTGCCGTTGTTGTAAACAAAACACC
>CAZYXQ010000148.1:0-2704 GCA_964651235.1 uncultured Gammaproteobacteria bacterium | reverse complement strand
ACAGAACCAATCGGAGCACCTTTCTTGCCAATTATACACCAGGATTCGCGATATCGGACACTGTCAATATAGTAACTGCCAAGTGTCTTTATTGCATTACGGACAGGGGTACCGCCAGTGTAGCCAATCACGGCTTGGGCTGCATCGGTTATTGAAGTAATTATCATTACCTGCCCGTGTGCTAAAGCATTTATATGGCTTATTAATGAATCAGAATTCGCCTGCATGTCATTCCAAGAATAGTACTTAAAATTATAAGGTTTTAATGTGATAGTATCCATTAATGCAGAAACTAAACCTCTAACAAATGTATTTGGAAGTTGTTCTACCCCGTTTATTAACATTGACCCATATCCACCGTCATTCACTCCAGCAGAAATCACTTTAAGCTTAGTACTATTTTTAGTTAAACTCCATTTAAATTTTGAAGAATCAAATTGAACGTTAAAATATTGATTATTGGTTGAGATTCCTTCATCATTAACATACCATTTGAAATTTGATGCTGAGTTTATGAAAGAATAAGCCATGGACCAGTTCAATTCTGATAAGTTTAGTTTAGTTCTCCACCAATACCGTTTATTTATTGCTGGAAGTGTGAGATTGAAATCTGTACTCAAAGTATCAAGGGATTTAGAAAAACTAAGTGGAGAGTTGAAAAATTTAGATTCTGAGATCTCAATCAAAATAGAATTAGTTGAATTAACAGTTCTATAAACAGGATTAAGCAACACAATTTGACTATCTTTTACGGTGAAATAGTTATCACACTCAATAGTTTTAAGAGAGGTTGAATAGACTGAAAAATTGTACTCAGCATAATTGTCGTCTTTATATAATTCATCAAGCAGTTGCATTTTGTCTATTTCAACAGATAGAAGATGATTCCCGACCCTATCTTTTATGGGTAAATTAAATTGAATTGTTTGTTCAAGAAGTGGGATTTTGATTCTGAATTGTTTGCTAAATACAATTGAATCAAGAAATGTATTGGTCAAATAAATGTCAACCGAGTCATCGATTACCCTCCCCAAATTTTTAACTACAATATTTAACAAGACTGAGTCCTGAAGGTCAATAGGATTATTGCCAATAAAACCAATATCTCGCGAATTAATAGTCAAGTTTGGTTTAGTTGGTACTGCAAGTTTGAGTATTGGATCCCCAAAAAGAAGATTACAGTAAGTAAAAACACGGTTTACATCGTTGATTCCAGATAAGTTAAACTGCTTAATTTTAGCAAGAGTATGAGCCTGACCTATAGACCGTACAGTATCCTTGTAAAATTGTTCGTAGAATAAATATGGAAATCGGAGAGAGGTAGAAGTGTAGCCGAGGCTAGAATTCCCAAGATAAGCAATGGCTTCTCCATAAGGCGAACCACTAATGAAAGTTTCACCAAAAGCATCCACGTCAGGCTCTGCAAATTTGCCAGTAGAGCAACCAAAATCAGAGATTAATGGATGGCGGTTTGAAAAAATAGTTTTCAAGTCACTTACCTGATTAATACCATTATCCCAGGTCTGAGTTCCACTATGACCCAGATAAGAGATTATTGCAGCACCACTATCTATTGCAGATTGGACCTGTGTCTGTGTATAAGGACCAAAATTAGTAGATGGATTAACTGTTTTATAAAAATGAATCCCACTCCCTCCGTTTGGAGCCGGTTTAATAAGAGAATTAAATACAGAATCGTTTGCGGCCTTAATTAGTCCTAGTTCGCTTAAATTTGTCTGATCTCCCCCACTGAAGAATATTCCAATTTTGTTCCAAATATCGAATCGTTTGTTTATATAATTGAAGTGTTTAAGCTGGTATCTTAATAGTTCATCATTATTATTAGCCGGTATGCGACCAACATACATCTGGGGAATGTTAATATTTAATGAATCGAAAGTTACATACCATACATCACTTACGGGAAAACCAAATGAGGGAACCAGGTTTTTCTTTCTGATAGCAGGTGCAGGACTCCAAATATCTTTATAGTCATAGTTCGCATCACCAATTATTGTCAAATATGAGGGTTTGGGTGGTGTCCAGTTATGATAGGTATAGAAAACAAAATCCTTAATAGATTCAGCACTTAAATAGCCAAAATTAAATTCATCATAGATATCATCCACATAAATCAATTCAGTCCTGACGTTATAATTAGAACTTATGAATTGCCTATAAGTATTTAAGGATTGTGCCAACAACTTATTTGAGATCATTAAGTAATCGGCACTTCTTGTTGTGGATCTGAGATTGACAAATTGTTTTTTTGTTCTAAAAAGTGGAGAGAGGGATTTAGATTTTTTGATGATTATATATTTGTCTCCAGCAGTTAAAGTGTCATTAAATGCCAAAACCGAGTTATTTATCGAGAAGTTATAAATCAGTTTGTTCTCGGGGTAGATTTTCAATAAAATTAATGCTGTGTCCTGAACAGTTATATTGTTTATTTTGACCGCTTTGAGGCCCATTTCGATTGAGTCGGGAACAGTAATCAAAAGAGAATCGCCTGAAGCATAATTGTATCTAAGGAACTCAATGTCTATCCAGTCTATCAATGAAGTATTAACCGTAGCCGAAGATGGTAAGCCAAATAATTTGAATGTATTATTACCCGAGGTAATGAGATCTGATGAAAAAGTTGAGTTAAAATTCACAGTCTGTTTATAGTTAAAGATAGTCGAGTCTTGATAAATTGTATAAT
>CAZYXQ010000147.1:0-2715 GCA_964651235.1 uncultured Gammaproteobacteria bacterium | reverse complement strand
GGCATAATTACGCTTGAAATATTTTTTTATTTTGCTAGTATGAGTACAGCTTTGAAAGGGTTCTTACCCTTTTAATTGCATGAAGGGAGGTGAAAAACATATGGCATCAATGTATTGTGTAAAATGCAGAGCAAAAAAAGAAGTTGCAAATCCCGAAAAGGTTACCATGAAAAATGGCAAACCAGCAATGAAAGCAAAATGTCCTACCTGTGGAACAGGTATGTACAAAATTGGAGCAGCCTAATTTTTTTTTAACATAAAAAAACCATTCCTGAAAGGGATGGTTTTTTTATTTATCGGATGGAAACGGAATACTTCCTATCTCTTCATAATACACATTATTTCTCTGATCGATTGATTTAAAAAGAGTTACCTGATCTACTTTAAATTCAATATCAATATTTGTTTTTTTCAATTTTATATGAAGAAGAAAATATTGTAGTTTGGAAGGAATTTTTGAACGTCCTACAGAAATATGTGGTACAAACACTTTATAGCCGGATATATTCGGAAAGATGTTCCTTACTGTTTCGACCAACTGAATCAGGGCTTTTTCTTTTTTAATCTCCACATAGAACGTTATTTTGTTATGTACTAACATATTCAGTCCAACCCCGTATAAATAGAACGTTTTTTGCTGATAAAGAGCATCTGTTGTTTTTTTTATGATTTCGGTCTCATGTTCTTCCTCGCCAAAAAAATGTACTGTCAGATGATATTCTGAGTAAGGTGTCCATAAAAAAGATGGGTACTCTTTTTTAAGTTGTCCAATTTGTCTGTCGATGCTTTTTTTTTGTATATCAGGGATTTTAAGTGCCAGAAATCGTCTCATAATCAAAAATTAAGGAGCTTGAAAAACCCTCTTCTTTTTCAATAACTGTTAACTTTGCATGAATGTGCTCTGCTTGTATTTTTTTAATATCCGCCTTTTTATCTCCCTCTGTAATAGCAATAATGTGGGGTGATAATTGCCGTATTAAACGATCATAATCATCATTTCCAAAAAGCGGAATAGTAATAATGACATCAATAACATCAAGATGTGATAATATTTCTGCTCGTTGAACTTGTGTGTGGACCGGTTTTTTACCTTTTATCTTAATGATAAATTCATCAGATTCCAATACTACAACAAGTAAATTACCCAATAAAGAGGCTTTTTTTAAAAATTGAAGATGACCATAATGAAACACGTCAAAACAACCACCACAAAGTACCACTGTTTTTTTGTAAAACTTATTTTGCACTGATGCAAGATCCTTATACTGAATAATTTTTTGAGTATCCATATATATATTAACTTTATTACAATGTAGAATTACAGTATAACATAAGCCATTATCAGAATGATCCAGACTTTAAAATGAATATCATAAAAGGACAACAAAAAATACTTATCGTCGAAGAAAAACCGAGTCAATTAGGAATGCATTTAAAAAATTACTTAAAAAAGTTTGATAATCACTTGTTTATTTCTCCTGAAATACCACAAAACATCTCTCAATTTGATTACTGTTTTATCATAAATAAACCATCAATATTAAAACATATTCATACCAATTACACTTCACGGATAATTGTATTACTTAATTCTGATAATAAAATCCAGAAAAGCATAAAAAAAACGATACATGATAAACAGTATCCTCATCTCAAAATAATCACATATCCTCTTCATATGGAAATCCTTCCGCATCATATTGAAGAAATTGTCTGGTTTGGGATTTCCAAAACACCTGAAATGGTTTTACATCTTCAGGGTTTTGCTAAAAAAAAAGAGCTTCCAAAAGCACCCACCACCTCATTAACCGTTCCCTTATCGATTAGAGTCTATTCTTTCTTTGAGAAAATCGTAAGTAAAAAAAATGTCACAATTGCCGCTCTTTTATTTATTCTGATGTATCACATTGCTTTTCTGGTACCTTTGTTATTTGGAGGTCTATATGTATACCAAGCAATAAACCTTATCAAAAAAAGTGAAATTAAATCTTCAATATCATTAATTAAAAAAAGCAGATTACCCTTCTCTTATGCTAAAAAAATGTATACTCTCGCCCGTCCAACCTATCTCCTTTTCTCTGTTGCACAGATACCAGATGATCTATTTTCAGTCTATGAGAAAGGCTCACAGGTTCTCAATACATCACTAACCCTTCAAAATGATCTGAACTCGATTTTTGAGCTCATTACCAAGAAAAATAAATCACCGTCTGAAAAAACATATCTTCTTGGACTTTTCACCTCAACACAAAAAACGCTTTCTAGCCTTGAAGACAGCCTTGTATTTCTCAATCAGAAGATTCCAAAAAATATCGCTGCTTTACAGGAATATAAAGATTCAATAACCTATGCTACAAACATGCTCTCCAAGTTAAAAAAAATTTCACCTTTTTTTACCAACATATTGGCCGAAGATACTGAAAAAAAATATCTGTTTCTCTTTGCAAACAATATGGAACTTCGACCAGGAGGTGGATTTATCGGATCATATGGGATAATCACAGTAGCAGATCTTACTCTTACAAATATAGAGATTTTTGACGTATATGATGCTGATGGCCAATTAACCGCACATATTGATCCACCGAATGCGATACGAGATTACCTCCAGCAACCCCATTGGTTTTTGCGTGACTCTGCTTTTTCACCGGATTTTTACGATAATTATAATCAGGCTTTATATTTCTTGGAAAAAGAGGGACAACCAACTAACTT
>CAZYXQ010000146.1:0-2763 GCA_964651235.1 uncultured Gammaproteobacteria bacterium | reverse complement strand
TTGGGGAGAAGAAAGAATAGTTTTGATTTGGTTTACAAATTCCTTTGGAGTATTTGCGATGAGTACTTCCTTTTGGTTAGTTACATCCAATCCTTCTATACCGGTTTTTGTCGTGATTATTGGGAGTCCGCTAGACATCGATGCAAGTATCTTTAGTCTTGTACCGCCGGGTCCAAATATGGGAGCAACAAAAAGGGTAGATTCTTTATATAGTTTTTTTACCATTCCAGAGTCGTTTGGATCAATATCTATTATCCGTACTGAAGATGAATCTTTAATCTGTAGCTTTGCCCGTGCATTTTGTCCCGCGATGATTAGCTTTATTTGCGGTATTGTTTTGTAAATAGCTGGATATATTTTCTGGACAAGATATTTTGCGGCTTCGGTATTCTGAAGCCAGAAAAAATTTCCTACAAAAAGAAGCGTTGGAGATGTGAAGGACTTTTTTGATAATTTTTTTACAATCATTTCTTCTCCTGCTCCGTTTGGGATGATGACAGGTTTTATCGTGGGTTCAAGTTCCTCAATGGTTTTTTTATCCGACTCAGAAACGGCTCCTACTAAAAATGCTTTTTTCCAGTAAAATCGTTCCCAATACTTTAGTTTGACCACATCTTGAGAAAAAAGAGGGCGCATAAAAAAAGGTAAACTGTTTACATAATGTTGATATACCTTAAATTCTATTGTTTGTTCAACAAGTAAAATTGGTGTATCTGTTTCGAGAATATGAGGCATGATATAGAACGTTTCTGCATGAATAACATCAAAATTCTCTTTGGCAATGAGCTCTTTAAGTGTTGTTGTGGCCTGGGTCGAGTAGTTTCGTACTATCAGGAAAGGTTTGAGTGAAAAAATTGACCTGAAAATATTATCAAGTTGCCATGCGTTTTCAGGTCTTTTACATAAATAAACGTCTTTACAGTATGGTTTTAAATATGGTAAGTATTTTTTTTCACTATCATTTTTATAAAGTGAGATAAGGGTAATTTCATTTTTTGCTCGGAGGTATTTCAGCAGGTTAAGCGTTCGTATTTGTCCGCCGGATGCAGGAGGATAAGGAAGATACGGAGTAAGCATCAAAATCTTCATAGTCTAAATAAGACAAACTGATTGTTTTCAAACAGAATATCAAATACTCCTTCCTGTTTTAACTTAGATATAATTTCCTTTTTATCAGTCATATAATAAGAATAACCTTCATTTTTCATTTCATTTAAATCCTTGTATAGCATCGGAGAACCCCTGCGATCTGCAAGATAAAGAAGTGTTGTATCTCCGAGACGATCAGTAATAATTTTGTCGGATTGTTTTGTAAACGTATCCAGAATTTTTGCCATATGCATCAAATCCTTAGGGTACGTATAAAAATCTTTGATTTTATAATAATATGAAAGCGAAAAAGAAAGTATGAGACAAAAAAAGATTATTGGATAAATTAAAAACGGAGAAATAAAATCCCGTCTTTTTTTAAGAGCATACGATATTCCTATTCCTGCAAACATAGCAAGAGGAGGGAATATGATAGTTTGATAATATTCATGTTGTACATTTCCCCCTTGAAATATAAAAAGATAAATAAAGGAACTTAAAAGCAAGGTGTGTAAAAAGTATCGGTTCGATTTTATAAATATACCGTAAACAAAAAACCCCGTGAGAAAACCACCAAATATCATAAGATTAATACGTTCATAAAAAATCCATCGAAAAAACGCGGGTTTAAAAAAAATATTTTTCTGACCCTCAAAAGTATTGACACTGGTGATAAGCCAATCGCTTGAAGGAATACCTTGTGGGTATTGTGCGATATATCCACGCCAGAGGACAAAGGGGATAAGAGCAAGTATAAAATAAATATATACAGCGGGCTTTTTTATAAACCATAATCCATATGTACGGTAAAACAAATAAAGAAGACCTAGTCCATAAAAAATTACCGTCGGTTTTATGAGAATACTTACAGAAAAACAGAAGAGTGAGAACATAAAAAAAACAATGGAAGAAGGAGTTTTTTTAAAATGATATATATAAAGTAGAAAGATTGATAAAAACATAAATCCGACAGCTGTTGGTTCAGGTAATACTACTCTTGAAAAAAATACAAATGCGGGTAACATACCAAAAACAGCAGATCCGATTACGGCACTTAATCTTGAATGTTCTTTAAGCAGGAGATAATATAGTACTGAAAGCGTTATGAGTGAAAACAGAATAGATATAAGTCGTCCATGTATTTCAATCGGGATAGTAGGAAGAACGAGATACGAAAGACCCATCAACGCGTTATAAATAGGAAACTCGACAAATCGTAAGCCATCTGGATTGTCTTGTCCTGATTGGATACTCGAAAGATCATCATATTTCGGCATAAAAAGAGTAAATCCATTTCTGACAAAATTTCTCGCAACTGCAGCTGTATCTGCTTGTCTCCATGAATATGCATCGGATAATGGAGCATCAACACGATATAAGCGAAATAGCAATGAAACAATGAGTATAAAAGCCAACAAAAAAAAATCGTATTTTACAAACTTTCCTTTTTCCATATTAACGTTTTTTACTATGAGAATCTTTTTTATTTATCTTGTTTGTTTTGGTTGTCAGCCCAGCAAATCCGACAAATAGTCCCATTATCATCCAAAAATTGTATGCTATTTTGGATGCTTCAAAAACATCTATATAGGTGGCGTTTATCAAAAGTCCGAATAATCCAAATAACGCTCCCCACATAAGAATATCTTCAGGGGTTTGTTGTGTTGCTCTTTT
>CAZYXQ010000145.1:0-2766 GCA_964651235.1 uncultured Gammaproteobacteria bacterium | reverse complement strand
CCTGGGTTATTCTACCATTCTCTAAGAATAGTTAGGCGAGAAACCTAGTAGTACATTTTATTGAACCGATGTTAGTGAATCGTACAGATAAAATCTTGAGTGAGCAGCCTGAACATTTGTCACCTCATTTGCTGCCCACAAATGCAACATATATGCCGGTTCAGTAATCACAAATTTGCCAATAGCATCAAATAGTTTACGTTAACAAATCACTTTCACAATCGATCACAAAACCAATTAACAATCATTTTTGTAGAATCGATTAACGAATTTCCTGTTTGGTAATTATGATCACCACCAGATAACAGATACAAAACAACATCTCCACTTAAATATCGGGCAAGGCTTAAGCTTTGTTCTGCGGGTGTTTCCACATCTGCCTTACCATGCACAATAAGGCAAGGAAGATTCACTTTCTTACTAAGATTAACAATATCAATTGACTTACAATCCAAATAAAATTTATATGTAGCCTTTATTCCCGATTTAAAAACATACCAGCCTTGTTTCTTCCATAATTGTATTCCTTCATCACCTATTTCTAATCTTCGTACCTCACAATAATCCGATACTGGTGATTTTAATGCCAAGGCCTTTATGTTATTATTTTGTGCAACATAAAGCAATGAGGCAAGTCCGCCAAAACTGCTCCCTAATAATCCGATTCGACTAGGATCAATTTTATTTGATTTTTTCACCAAGCATATCACTTGATTTAATTCTTTTGAAGCGGCGGTGGGTGTAACATCGTAAGTGCTCCCATCACTTAGTCCTGTGTCTGAATAATCGAAAATAAATACTGCTATCGATCTTCTAACAAGAGATTTAATTATGTAAGACCAAGCAGGTTGGAGGGAACTTGGATAGCCATATTCTGGAGCAATGATCACAACAGGCCATTTAATTGTTCCATATGGGCGATAAAAATCTCCTCTAATTATTTGCTTGTCATGTTCTATGGAAAACTCAAAGGGTTCTTTTATATATAGATCGTCCATTGTTGGGTATTTACTCTCTACTCATTCTAATTATCAATCCTGAAACCTTAACTCTCTAATGATATTTCGTAAATAAAAGGAACTCGATTTCAATCTATCGATCCAATCTTCCTCGAAGGGTAAAATCTCATACAAGGAAGGGTCTGGAATTTCTGCCAATGCCATTAGTCTTTTTGTTTTTTCTGCAAGCTCAACAACCATAGACAATTCATAAGCTGTAAGATCAGGGTGACAAGACAACCAATCATCATTAAATATTGGAATTTGGGCTGCACCTTTATGATCCTCAATAGTTAATTCAAGACTTGAATTATATTTCCCTAGTTCTGAAAGTATAATTTCCCAGTCCAGAATACCTTTACCGCAAGGTAATACCTGCCTAAAGAGACCGTTTTCATTAAAATGAAGACTTGCATCTTTAAGATGTGTAAGATGTGTATAAGGGGCAACTCTTTTCACGGCTTCCATTGGAGATTCGCATCTAAGTAAAACATTTCCTGGATCGAAGGTTATCCCTATCATATCGGGACCAATCGTTTCAACAATACGTACTACCTCAAAGGAGGTAATTTCTTCATGTGTTTCGATGTTTATCCTGCTTCCAACGTCTTTTAATACAGGTGTAAGCATTTTTAAGAATTTTTCAATTGCATCAAGCTGATCAATCCATGAGACATCAGTTCGAAATCGATCATTAGAGAAATATCCTTGATAATGCTGTTTATCAATGGATGTTGCTGTATCTGCCCATAATTCAGTAATTTCTATTTCCCTCGCAGCTATTATCATCATTTCTATACTTTTTTTATAATCCCCTTTTGCTAATGCCCTAATATCTGGGCTCTCGGAAGTATTATAAGGATTAACTCGACCGATACCACTTTGCAGAAATAAACCTAAACTTTGTGCGTGGGCTTTAACTTCGCGTAATTCGCCAAAATCAAGGTTGTGACTTAAATCAGCTATCGTCTTTACAAAGATACCATCAAAGCCTAGTTCTCTGGCTAAGTCTAAGGTGCCATGTACCCCGCGTTTATTAAAATCAATTGTGTGGTTAGCATCGAAACCAATTTTCATCATCAGATCTCCCATAATATTTATTTATTGTAATAACAGGAATATCACAATTCTGTGATCATACATATGCTTATGGTATGCTTTTACAATGGTTATTCTACGTACCTAACCTTTAACGCCAGCAAGCAGCATACCTTTAACATAATATTTTTGTAAAAAAATGAATATGACTAATATCGGCAACGTTGCAACGCTTGCAGTCGCAAACGCTTCACCCCATAAAGGTCGATTAGATCCAGCTTCAGTAAAGGCTGCAATCGCTACTTGAGCAACTTTTTTATTAGGATCTTGCATAACTACCAATGGCCATAGAAAATTATTCCAAGACCACATAAATTGCATTAACCCCTGAGTTATCAGCGCTGGTTTTGTTAATGGAAGAATCACTTTCCAATATATCTGAAAAGGTGATGCACCTTCCATTATGGCTGCCTCATCATATTCATATGGAATATCCATAAAAGATTGACGAAATATAAAAACCCCAAAAGGGCTAAATACAAAAGGCAAGAATAATGATAAATAGCTGGAAGTAAGATTTAATTTAATCATGATCGAGTACAAAGGTATCATTGTCACTTCAATAGGAATAAATGCAGTTAATAAAACCAAGCTAAATAACAATTCTCGCCCTATGAATTTTTTCCTAGCAAAAACAAATCCTGCCATTGAGCAAATAAATGTAGTAGCG
>CAZYXQ010000144.1:0-2769 GCA_964651235.1 uncultured Gammaproteobacteria bacterium | reverse complement strand
GACAAGGGCTACTTTCTTTTGCGAGAAACCCTGCAAGCAACAAAACACAAGACAAAACATCAGGACCCTTAATGGTCGAGAACTAACTACGGCGTTGTATTTCATAAGCAATCAGATAAAACATGCGAAAGTTAAGAACTTTTCATGTTTTTTGTATCCCCTTTTACCCAAATGATACATCGACGGATTAGTGTTTTCAACGACAACTTCAAGAGATTTACAGGAATTTCTTGTATAATTGTAACTTTTAAGTTACCTTTGCAAAATAAAAAGTAATATTGGACAAGATACGGACCATCGTTGCATATAAGCATTACTTCGAAGAATTTCTTCTTAATCAGCCGACCAAGGTTCAGGATAAGATCTTTAAAATTCTTGAGATAATTGAATTTCAGCAAGTAATACCTGCAAAACATCTGACACTCATTAAAGGAGCGAATGGACTATATGAAACAAGAACATTCAAATACGAAAGTATGGACTCAGATCAAAGACGAAGTCTATGGAAAAAAAGGCACCCCACGCAGGGATGAACTGGAAAGAGACTTTGAAGCCTTTAAAATTGGCGTAATGATTCGACAGGCAAGAGAATCAAAGCACATGACCCAACAAGACCTGGCTGAACTTATCTCAAAAAAACGCAGCTATATTTCCAGAGTGGAAAGTGATGGAAGTAACATGAATTTAAAAACACTGTTTGAAATTGTCGAAAAGGGACTTGGGGGTAAAGTAAATATTGCCATAGAAGTCTGATATTCATATTATAGTAGAATTAAGTCGGTAGATTTATTGATCCGCTTTAATTGATTTGTCACTAATTATTACTTTTTTAGTGACATAATTTTTAAACATTGTTGATTTGTCACTAATTATTACTATTTTAGTGACATATTTTGAATGCTATGGTAAGGCAGTCTATTCATAATCAAATAGAAAGTGCAATATTGTCATCGAAGCCAGGGACGATTTTCTTTCCACAAGATTTTATTGACCTTGGAAGTTCAGATGTCATTAAAAAGACCCTTTCAAGATTGGAAAAAAAGGGAATGATAGTCAGATTGAGCCGTGGAATTTACCTCTATCCCAAAAAAGACAATTTGCTTGGTTTCGTTTATCCTTCGGTAGATGCAATTGCAGAGGCTATCGCAAACAGGGATAAGGCCAGAATTATTCCAACAGGAGTATGGGCACTGCAAAAACTGGGATTATCAACTCAGGTTCCAATAAAAGTGGTTTTTTTAACAGACGGAACACCGAGAAAGATAAAACTTGAAAACCAGACAATCACATTTAAAAAAACATCGCCTAAAAATCTTTCGATACAGGGAGAGTTAATTCGATTGATCATCCAAGCCATGAAGGAACTGGGTGAAAAGAACATAACCACTACTCTACTTCTCAATAAGATAAGGGAAAAGTTAGCTGAAGAAAACCCTGAGATATTAATCCCGGATATTAAACTCGCACCGGAATGGATAAGAAAACTGTTGCTACCGTCAATTAAAAAAGAAAATCATGATAGACTGGTTTCGTCTTCCCGCAGAAAGGAAAATTGATTTTATAACAACGGCAAATAGCAGGACCGGGATTCAACCCCAGGCAATTGAAAAGGATTGGTGGGTGACATTAACGTTACAGGTGATTTTTTCAATTCCCAGGATCCAGAACCATATCATATTCAAAGGAGGGACTTCTTTAAGCAAAGGCTGGGATCTGATCCAACGATTTTCGGAGGATGTAGACTTGGCTATTGACAGAAGACTACTTGAATTCCCGGATGTCATGAGTAAAACTCAGGTTCATAAATTGCGAAAGGCTGCCTCCGCTTTTGTCAGCACCGAGCTGAAAGATATGATTTATGAGGAACTGGTAAGATTCGGAATGCCAACAACGGAATTCGCCATCGAAGAAGAAAAAACACAGGTAACGGACCAGGACCCCAAAAAACTATTCCTGTACTATAAATCTGTCTTAGCGAAGTCTAAATACGTCACGGATCAGGTTCTTTTGGAAATAGGAGGCCGATCCATGATGGAACCAATTGATTCAAGAGAAATTCATTCTATTCTAGGAATGACTCTTGCTTCTGAAAAGGTAGTCGACTTCAATATCACAATTCCAACAGTCATTCCCGAAAGAACCTTTTTAGAGAAAATCTTTCTTCTGCATGAAGAATTTTCAAAACCAACTGAGCATATTCGGGTCGAAAGGTTATCGCGCCATTTATACGATCTGGAGAGAATAATGGACACAAAGCATGGGCAGGCAGCTCTCAACAGGAAGGATCTTTTCATTGAAATTTTAAAACACAGACAGATGTTCACTCCGGTAAAGGAAGTGGAGTATACAAGTCTGACACCGGAGAAGATTCGGATTGTCCCTCCAGCCGAAGTGATTTTGGAATGGGAGAAGGATTACAAATCCATGCAGGAAGAAATGATATTCGGTGATTCAATAGATTTTGAATCTTTAATATCCCGGATTAAAGAACTTAATGACAGGGTAAATGCAATTACCCTCAAATAATGTTACTAAACAAGTCAATGGTTGAGACATGTAAAGTCTTCCTGAAACTGTTTTAGAGCTCCCTGGAGACCCAAAAGGTCACCAAGGAACTTCTGGCCGAGGGTCAACAACAGGCATCCAAGAATCCCAAACCAACCTCCGGTAAAATTTTAGGCAGGGATCCTTCAGAATGAAAAAATTGTTATCTTTGACCATCCCATACCCCGGTCCTGAAGCCGGGGATTTTTATAACGGTTTGCCACC
>CAZYXQ010000143.1:0-2786 GCA_964651235.1 uncultured Gammaproteobacteria bacterium | reverse complement strand
CACCGATCTCTCGATACCGCTTCTATGAGTTACCGCGTGAGCGGTTTAGTTCAACGTTCTAAGAGTTTTTGCGCCGCGGAGCCGGCGTAAAAACGCGTTAGGCTGAAAGGATTTTTATGAACATTCATAAAATGGTTAAGGTATGGATAACATCAATTGGTATTATTGTAATATTGAGCATAATCCTAGATGCCTATTTCTGCGTCAATAAATTCACTGCAATCGGACAATATATTATTTTAACACTAACACTAATCGCTCTCATAATTTATGCATGGGATAATCATCGGATTGCGAATGCAACGGAACAGAAATGGGAAGAAGAACTCAAACCAAAACTTCTATATGACATGGGTATGAATCCCAGCGATCCAAGTGATGTAAGATTTCGCTTGATCAACCCTACCGACTTTCTAATAGAAGCAAAGATTAACTGTAATTTGAAAATTTATGGTGAGCTTATATCTTTTCCTAGCGCATATGACGGTTCAGAAACGTGGGGTATTTTCCCTCACCAAATATCAGAAGGACATTTCTCGCTGGATACTGTCTTAGCAAAGAAAGGTAAAACCAGATCGGAAATGACACAAAATGCAAATGATAAGAACCAAACTGAACAGTTGACTATGGATCTTGAGATATCATTCGAGAATGAAAATGGAAGAAAGCGAAAATATCCTGCAAGGAGGCATTATTTCTTGTTCAAACAAGGCAAATGGGTACCTGAGCTAACCAAAAATACGGTCTAACCCGTCGCTGAACCCGATCGCAGCCCGCTGGGCCGCTCCGGGTGAGCTTTTCGTTATGTGGTTAAAAATATAATCATGAGCCGAGGAATTATTTAAATGAAACAAATCCTTACTACTTTAATTATTCCGTTAGCGATTGGCTTGATCGTCGCATATTTTGCTTTCAATTTAAACAAAGAGACCATCGACCTGCGTTACACAATATCAGAAAAGATTCCCACCAAATATGTTGAATCTTCCACTGCAGAAACAGTTCAGCAACTTGTTGTAAAAAATACCGGCAACATTCCGGCTGAGAAAATTCAAATAAAAATAAACGGGGTAATTAATGAGTACGACATCCTTAAAAACTCAGTTGCCGACAAAGTTGAGGAGCATAATTCCGCTGGCCATTTTGAATCGATATACCCTTCTCTTCCACCTGGAGCTCAATTTTCCTACATATTTAAAACTACTGGAATGGGATTAACTAAAAGCAGTATTGAAATCACGCATAATAAAGGTAAGGCTACAGAAGCTTTGTCAAGCGATACCGCATCACTTGCAAGCAATACAGCTTTTTTCGCTTTCCTAGCTTTAATTATTTTTTATTTGGTATTGTTAGTCACACAGGTCCGTTCAATGGCTATTGACCACCTTGAATCAAGAGGAAGTTATACAGGTTTTTACGAATATCTTAGTAGAACAAAACCATTCTATGTATCACAGGACAAATGGAACTCAATTAGAAGGCAATATATAGAAAAGAAAAGTAAACTTGAATATTTCTATTCATCTGATATTGAAAAACTCGAAAGTTATAAGATACTCACTCAAGACAAACCAGACTATCTATCCCTTGACGAGTGGGAGTTGCTAAAAGAGATGACTACAAAATGTCTGGTTGATTACTTGACGTATTCCATTAAAACCAGCAGCATTTTTGACAACCTATCAAAATATTTCACTATAAAAAAACCGAAATATTTCCCAGACAATCAATGGAAAGAAATTGTTGAGAAGATAAATAAGAACTACCTAGTCTTAAAAAAACTTAATAAAGGTTACTCTTTAACAGCTGGTGACATAATAAAAGAGTTAGACGCTGGTATGCCTAATGGAATGTCACACGCATATTGGGACCAATATAAAGAATATTTGCTAAAAAGATACTATGAAATCATTTACAGAGACATACTTAGAGAAATAAATCCAATCAATTTTTTGAATAAAGTTAATGTGTCAATTTTGAATGAAGAAGAACAAGAACGTCTTAATAGTCTCGCCTATAAAATAGAATTAGTAAATTTTGATAATATTTCTTCTATTCATCATGCAGAGGAATTTCTGGAAAAAGAAAAGCCTGAATGGGTTACCACTGAAGATCTAAGCAAGTTAGAGAACAAAGCAAAATCATATGTAGAACATGAAAAATCTATAAAGAAATATCAAGCTTTATTGAATGCACTCGAGGACATTGCGAACTTAGTAGCATTAAAAGAAAAACCTAATGACGCTATAGACGACAAAGAATGGGATAAGATCACAGATCTTGAAAAAAAAATCTCATCTGTTGCAATCAAAATTGAGGAAGATAAAGAGCGACTTGAAACAGAAAAGCAAAAAACCCAAGAGTTGAAAAGCAAGGTACTAAAGCAACTTGCAATTATAAACGATACCCTTGATGACCCTAAATCTATAGATAGAATAGAATCATATGATAATCCTTTTTCGGAAGGAAATTTCATAAATCTTCAAAGCATAGCCAATCTATTGAAGAAACAGAATATCACATAACCATTGCATTCACCAGATGGCGATAAGCGCGGCGGCGCTGACGCGTTAAGTTCATTGGCACCACTGGTGATACAGGTCGTTCCACCGATCACTTTCTTTCGATCCGTAATGCTCAGTTCCGATAATATGCCGCCACTCAGCCTTTGTAGATGTTACAAATAGCAAGCAAATTACAGTTTTCACCGGATCATTGCTGCACATTACCAAAAGCGGGAATGACAGAATAAAATTAATTGCCGGCGGAAAGAGATTGCAGCGCCG
>CAZYXQ010000142.1:0-2789 GCA_964651235.1 uncultured Gammaproteobacteria bacterium | reverse complement strand
CAACCACATATACGGTTTTGTTAAAAGATGAAAAACCAAAACTTCAAATTACTGAGCCTCAAGAAAATACAAAAACCGATAAACAAGAAATCAAAATCAAAGGAACAACCGACAAAGAAACATATGTAAAAATTAATAACCAACCGGTAGTTACCAGCATGGATGGTGACTTTGAAACTACTGTTACATTACGGGAAGGGGACAATATCATTTCCATAATTGCCGAAGATATTGCAGGCAATGCCGAATCGAAAGAAATTAAAGTTACCTATTCAAAAGACAATTGATTTGACGGAAGAATCATGAGCGAAAATCCAAGTAAATAAAGAACAAAAGGATGAAGAAATGCATTATCAGCTTGTGACAGAAACAAGATAAAAAACAAAATATATATAAAGGGTTTTGATATCGTTGAAAATTTATAAAACATATATAAAAGAGCGACAAAACCTAATATTCCCGACGATGCTAGGATAGTCACGAAGCTTGAATGAAAAGAAGAACCAGCATGTGATGAAAATGTAGGGCTAAATACATAATCTTTTCTGGAAAATGCAATTCTGTTATATCCTACCCCCAAAACCGGATGTTCTCTCCATATCCTCACACCCTCTTTGCTGTTTTCAAATCTCGTGATAATGGAAAATGTTCTCTGGAGCTGAACTCCCACACCAACAGGCTTAGGAATAAAATACATGATAATAAAAGACGCGATTAAAAATAGAGTAATATATGTATATTTTTTGTTGAGTATAAACATAATTACAGTTGTTAATCCAAATGCAGCATAACCTGCCCTAGAAAATGTTAAAAACAGTAGCAGAAAGGTAGAAATAATTATAACTACTAACAGGTAACGAAGTTTTTTATACACATGAAGAAGTGAAATGCTTAGAAAAAATATTATTCCAAATCCTGAGGCTGCAAGATAAGGTTCAAAAAAAACACCGAAGACGCGATACAAATGAGGATCCCAACCTTGATAGATCAGATTTCGTAAATCGGGATAATAAACATATTGTACAATTGCCGTCACAATAATCCATATAGATAATAGAATAAAACCATACAAATGCCGTTTAATTTTTTTACTATGAGTGACAGAAAAATAATAACCATATACAATAAACAGTAAATATAATGCAAAACGGAGTAAATACAGGAAACCAATGATGTTTTCTAATAAAGAATATCGATATATTCCTAACACATACGATGCCATCATGACGGTAAGGAGGTACAATACAGAACGGAAAGGATTGTGCAGACCCTTAAACGGTTTAGTTTTATATGTAATACAAAGACTCAGTACAAGTAAAGTAAGCGGTATTTCATATATATACAAATTGATATTTTGAGAATAAAAGGAAATCCTTCCAACTTGACCTAAACAAAAAAGGAGAATTGTACCGAAAAACAAATTAAGATGCATGCGCAATATGGGGTTTGTAAAAATAAAGTTTCGTTCTCACTAAGAATGAGTGAAAGCTCATTAAAAATGAATACACAAAGCCTTGTGGTCCATCCAAAAAACCAAGCAATACAAAATAGGTAAATATGAATTTACCCAACGGAAAATAAATTATTGGGAAAAAACGTGGACTAACTCTTTGATTAAACAGCTCCTGAGCACGCAGACTGCTATAACGATTTATATGTAACACAAATTCTTTAATAGTCTGATGCGGAAAATGATTAATATATCCGTTCAATCTACCTGTCAATCCGTCTGAAATGAATCGCTCGTGTACACTATATTTAAACGACCCTTTATTTTTATGTATAAGTCTTATGAGTCCCGTATTTCTTGCCTTGTATGTTTCTCCCCATTTGAGTTCTTTTCCCCAAAAAAAATCCCTTCTTTTTATAAAATACGAGTTTTTACTTTCGTTTAGAAATAAAGTACTATTTAATTCCTTTTTCAGGGTATCGCTGATTCTTTCGTCTGCATCAAGAAATAACACCCAATCATACGTTGCACAACGTAATGCAAAATTTCTTTGAGATGCGAAATCACCAAAAGATTCATGAGAAATTACTTTTGCTCCTGTACGTTTTGCTATTTCTAATGTTTTGTCCGTACTAATATCATCTATTACCAGAATTTCCTCGCAAAAAGATACAGAACGGATAGCTTCTTGTATTTGGTGTTCTTCATTTTGAGCTAATATGATTGCGGTTATTTGCATATTGATTTGTATAAATTGGCAATCCGTAGGGCTGTTTTTTTTGCATCATACAACGTACGAGCCCTTTGTATTCCCATTGTACCAATTTTCTTTCTTTTGGAACTACTCTTGACAAGAGTTGAAACATGATGTGTGAGTGAATCTATATTATTTTCTTCAGCGAATAATCCGGCATCTCCTACCACCTCTCGTATGGCACCGGTGTCATAGGTAACTATCGGTAAGCCGCTAGCCATAGCTTCAACAAATGACACTCCATATTGCTCTTCCCATGTCGTAGTCTTTTTTGAAGGAAGTAAAAATAAATCTGACTCTTGGTATGCTAAGGGCATTTGTTCATACGTCAAGCTGATTATTTGTACCGATGATGTATTCCCGTCAAGAGTGATTTTTTTAGATAATAGTTGTTTTAGAGCACCGTCTCCTACAAAAATCATTTTCAGCTGTATATGATTTTTTTGTATTGTGTTTTTCTTTATTTGTAATGTAATACGCTTATATACTTCATATGCGTCCAATACACCCTTCTCTTCAACTAGCCTACCGACACACAATATGGAAACATGATTTCTTTTGATATGAGTGGGTGTGAAACGGTTT
>CAZYXQ010000141.1:0-2801 GCA_964651235.1 uncultured Gammaproteobacteria bacterium | reverse complement strand
TCGTGTATCGCTCTCCGACCTTTGCACTTACTTGGGCATCGAAAGACAATCGTTGACACGGATACGAAAAAAATTAGCCGGGAAATAATTTTGACACTTATGTGTCAGGTACACATCAAAATTACAGCCGAATTTTGTATCGTAAATTCAAAACGATATAAAAATGAAAATAGCAATTTTAGGTGCCACAGGATTGGTAGGCACAGCCACATTAAAAAAAGCCTTATCGCAAGGACATCAAGTAACAGTTTTGGTACGCATACCGTCGAAAATAAGCGTACAACATAAAAACCTTAGCGTCATTCAAGGCGATGCTTTGGACGCAAAGGCTGTTGAAAAAGCCGTAAAAGGACAAGATGCCGTAATTCAATCCTTAGGCTACGGCGGAAAAGGAGACGGAAAACCAACCACTTTTACCACAGATGCTACAAAAATCATCATTGAGGCAATGCAAAAAAATAATGTGGAACGTTTAATCGCAATGAGCGTTGTAGGCGCAGGGAACAGCATTGCCTTTTTGCCGAAGATTTTCACAAAATTCTTTTTGCCTGTATTTATGAAATGGTTCGTGTATATCATTGACGATAAAAACACGATGGAACCTTTAATAATGAACAGCAATTTGGATTGGACAATCATAAGAAGCATCACCATAAAAGATAAACCTGCCAAAGGAAAAGTGAACGCCACCTTGGACGGAAAAGGGTTGAAACTTTCCATTATGGTTGGCGATGTGGCCGATTTTATTGTTGCGCAACTTGCCGATAAATCGTTTTCAAAACAAGCACCTGTTATCAGTAATTAGAATATTGAAGAAAAATAAACAGATAAGTGTATGAATTTTTCAGAATTGATAAAAATACGGCAGAGCGACAGGAAATACGAAGACAGGGCGGTTGAAAAAGAGAAAATCATCCAATGTATCGAGGCGGCGCGTTTGTCTCCTTCGGCAAATAACGTGCAACCGTGGAAATTTATAGTAATTGACGAACCCGAATTAAAAAAGAAAATTGATTCGGCTGTTTCAGGACAAGGGATGAATAAGTTTGCGGCGCAAGTTCCCGTCATTGTTGCGGTAGTTCTTGAAAGGTCAAGTACATTGACTAACATTGCCAGCGTGTTAAAAAACAAAGAATATTCCTTGCTCGATATTGGTATCGCAGCCAATCAGTTCTGCCTGCAAGCTGCCTATATCGGACTTGGAACCTGCATAATCGGATGGTTTGATGAAACAAAGGTGAAAAAGTTGTTGCATGTTCCGCGTGGTAAACGGGTTCCTTTGGTTATTACAGTGGGATATTCGCAATCGTCCATTCGCGACAAAAGCCGTAAACCCATAGAGAAAATGAGCTCTTGGAACAGCTATTAACATAAGTGCAAAACAGTATGAAAACCATTTTTTCACTTATTCTGTCATCGACAGTGTTTTTTTCCAAAGCGCAAGAGAGCAATGCAGAATTTAACCATATCGGAAAACAAAATAAAACAGCCGAAATGAACTCAAAAGAAACTATAAAAATACACGTCCTTCACTGCGGGCTGGTACAGGTTGATATCGGAACGCCTTTTAAGCAGAAAACACTGAACCCTTTTGCTTATGCAGGTATTTTCCGGAACAAAAAACATCAGGTTATTATACCCGTTTCGGCTTATCTAATTGAACATCCCAAAGGATTGGTACTGGTGGATGCCGGATGGCATACGAATGTACGCGAAGGCAAAAAAGCGATTATCAAACAAAACGGACACTTGATTTACAAAGCAAGTAAACCTATTTTACCCGAAGGACAATCAATTAATGAACAATTGGATTCATTAGGGTTCAGTCCTGGAGATATTGATTATGTGGTAATCACTCATTTGGACATAGACCATGCGGACGGATTGGAATTAGTGAAAAATGCCAAAAATATTTTGGTAAGCAACGAAGAGTGGAAAGCTGCAAACAAACCTAATCCGCGTTATAACTCGAATTGGTGGAAAGAGGTTAATATAAAACCTTTCCATTTTCAGGATTCCGGCATCGGTCCCCAAAATCGTTCATACGACCTGTTTGATGACGGCACATTGCTATTGGTAAGTACACCGGGACATTCAAAAGGATTAACCTCTGTTCTTGTTCGAAATAAAGGCAAATCTGTATTGCTTTGCAGTGATGTCGGCTATGCAAAAAAATCGTGGGGAGAAATGATTTTACCCGGAATGACCACTAACAAACAAGAAGCCCTCGCATCGTTAAAATGGGTACGACAAATGAGCGAAACCATAGACTGCATAGAAGTAATCGCCAATCACGACCATGATATAGAACCGCATACGATAGAATTACCTGAGAGATGCTTTATTAAATAAACAAAACAAAACGGGATCGGATGCCAGGGTCAGCTAATCTGGAATCTTGAATAAAATTCCGGACTCCTGAAGCCACAGTTTGTTCGGGGTAATGCATCTTCGCCAACACTTCATGATCTCTGTAAGTCGGTTTTGAAATCTCAGCAAACATGCACACCGTGGGTCATGTCTACCGCATAGTCATATGCCCTATCTTTATAAGGAATCTAACATGTAATAATTTGCGATACTTGCTCATGCGCCAAAATTAGTGAATCAGCAGAGTAGCTGAAAGTACATCACCACTGTCCAGGACGGTGGGTTTCTAAGTCAAACTAAACATTTAGGACATGTTACCTGAATTCCTGTATTCCATCGGAGTAAGCCCCGTATGTTTCTTGAAAAACTTACCAAAGGAAGACTGGTCGCCAAAATGAAGTTCGTCCGATACCTGCTGAATATTGATATTC
>CAZYXQ010000140.1:0-2809 GCA_964651235.1 uncultured Gammaproteobacteria bacterium | reverse complement strand
TTTCATATGTTATGTTCAAAAACCGAAAAGATTAATCCTCTTCCTTCGTTTGTTTTTGTGCTATAAGGAATTACTCTAGCATCACCCGCTTGTTTTGTAATCTCCTCAAGTTGTTTTTTTTGTTCATTTTTGGATAGCTTGTCAATTTTGTTTGCAACAATAATTCGGTTAATGTGTAAATCCTGAAGATACTCAACCATTTGTACATCAAACTCCGTCATACCAATAACACTATCCACAATGTGAACAACCATTTTCCGCTTAACTTTTGCGTATTCAAAATACCACATCATCATTTTCCGATAGTGTTCCCGTTCCTCTGCTGATGCATGGGCAAACCCATATCCAGGGAAGTCAACAAAATAGAACTTGTTGTTGATTGAAAATATATCCAGATGTTTCGTTTTTCCTGGTTGCTTACTTGACCTGGCGAGCTTTTCCCCAACAAGGGAATTAATCAAACTAGATTTCCCAACATTTGATCTTCCAACAAATGCAATTTGAAATTTTCCATCGTACAATATTTTGTCAGATCCATTTATACTTCTAACAAATGTTGCTGATGTAATTGTCATATCTCATCGTATTATACCAAGCCTCACTTCTTCTATCCTAATTGATATCCGACAACTGACCACATTTTTCTTGTCATTTGAGGCTAATTAGCTTGATTTAGCGCATAAAGACGACTATAATCCACCATTACGTACAAAAATGATAGAACAAAGGCCGTATTATCAGGAAGGTAAACACGCGTTTTTTCACTGCGTACCTATTGAGGATTTAGCGGAGCGAAATAAACTAAGTCGTTTATTCTGGGAAAAAATATCAGTGGCGCCAAAAATCGGCGTAGAACGTTTTTTACTTGAGTCTGATTTTTTTCCGGAAAGCCTCATTACTACCCGATCAATTGTACCAATAAACGATGTGGCTCAAATTAGTGAATTGCTTCACAAAGGAGTTGAAAATAAATTCTCCATGGGTGTTAGAACTGTCTCTGAAAAACACATATTATTTGGTAATAAACTCCCTTATGTTATGGAAATTGATTCTTCTGAAAAAATTGATATGTTCATTAACCAAACCATTCCACAATGGCGGTATGAATACTCACACAGTGAACTTAATATTCGACACATCATTCTTATGAATAATCTCCCGGAAATTGGAACAATTAATTCATCTCCCTACCATTTTGTCGCAAGAATTAGTTTCAACGAATCATCAACAAGTTCGTTAGACCCAACACAGCTTATACTTGAGATGGTAACGGGCACAAATAAACTCCGTGAACTAGATAGCCAAATGGAAAAGAAGCATGAAAATATGCATGATGTGGTTCGATACCAAGAATATTATTCACCAACACGCTATTTTTGTGGTGCTAATATTCAAATCGGTATTAATTATTTTCAAAAAAAATTTTCTCATCCGAGCATATTTCAAATAGATAAGCCATTCAGTCTGTCTCCTCAAGTGAGTGCTGAACTGAAACCAGAAAAAATATCGTATATACACACGATATTTAACTTTCTACATACCGCTATCAATGACCCTACTATACAACTTCTAAAAAGAATGGATTTTCTTGCATCTATCGGCTTATCCGAAATAGAAATTCAAGGGTATAACAATGACCAAACAGATGTTCATTACGCTCGTATTTATGGACTTCGAGGAGTAAAAGACGAAACGCACACTGGATTAACCTCATTTATACGAAACGCAGAGAAATGAACATCAAGGACCTGTCATAAGGTCTGCGATCTTCCAATCTGTTCCTATTTTTTCAATTGATATCCAGCGAATATTTGTTCCGTTATCATATCCAAAATAAGGAACAGGATTATTCACAGACTCTTTACTCATTTCTACATCCATTGTAACTTTATATGTTTCTTTTGTATCAGTCCACGTCTCCTGATTTGACGGTTCAATAGCATTGACAACAAGTTTATTAAAAGCGGCAAAATGTACCCCCCAGGTTTGTTTTGTTTCTTCATTAGGGACTGCCTCTGCAGTCATCATAGAAATTGCTTCTGATATCTTTTTATCTGCAATATTTTGTAAAAACTGCGCAACTATTTTTTGGTTAGGACTACTGTCTTCTGCATCAAAAGCAGGAGATGCTTCCAAGTTTTTTGCCTGTGGTAATGGAACACCTGATGATTTAGGTGAACTGTTCTTGAATACTATAAACACACTAATACTCAAACTGATAATGAAAAGAATAATCAGTAGTTTTTTCATATGTCTTTATTATACCTCATTCAATCTACTTTATTTTCCCGTTCCAAAGACTTTTGAACATATCAACTTTTTCTTTCTTAAACACTACTCCTTCTGCTTTAAGCATGCATTTCTTTTTTTTGACTCCCCCTGGAGCTGAAAATCCTGTAAGACTCCCATCTGATGCCACCACTCTGTGACAAGGAACACGGGGTGCAAATGGATTAGTCTTCATACACAACCCAACAGCTCGACCTCCACCAGGACTACCAGCAAGTTTTGCAATTTGACCGTACGTTGCTACTTTACCCTTGGGGATATGACTAGCTATTGTATACACTGTGTCTTTGAAAGACATGTTTGCTCCATAAAATGGATTTGTATCAAACTTATGGTTTCAAAATTTCAAAAAAAATTATTCACACGCCATTAATGTGCAGGCGATCTGACCATCTTCACACGAACAACTATTGCAGCCGTCCTCGTCTGGAAAACTATCACCTGATGCATAAGTTTTTCCACCATAGTCGCACCTCTTAGTCAATAAAGGAATATCTAATGGTTGATTGTTGTCTTTCAT
>CAZYXQ010000139.1:0-2816 GCA_964651235.1 uncultured Gammaproteobacteria bacterium | reverse complement strand
GCTATATCAACAATACCGTAGATTATATTCGTGAAAAAACCGGATTTCCTAAAATAAATCTCATGGGTATTTGTGTAGGCGGCAGCATGTGTACAATGTACTCCGCTCTGCATCCGGAAAAAATAAAAAACCTGATTACAACGGTTACTCCGTCCAGTTTTGACACGGATAAAGGACTGTTACATGTCTGGATGAAGAATCTGAACGTAGATAAAATGATCAGTGCCTTCGGCAATATACCAGGCGATGTTATGAATTTAGGTTTTCTGCTTCTTAACCCGGCGCGCTTAGTGATTGATAAATATGTAGGTTTTACGGAATACATGGATAATAAGGATTTCGTGGAAAACTTTGTGCGGATGGAAAGATGGATTTTTGACAGCCCGGATGTGCCCGGAGAAACATTCCGCCAGTTAATTGATGATTGTTACAAGAAAAATCTTCTCATCCAAAGCAAACTGTATTTGGAAGGGAAACGCGTGGACTTAAAAAAACTCACTATGCCGCTCTTGAATTTTTACGGCAAATTCGATCATCTTGTCCCCCCGGAAGCATGTGAGCAACTGACCAGCGCCGTGGGCAGTAAAGACGTCGAAGATGTATGTATAGAAACCGGTCACATTGGAATTTACGTCAGTTCCAGAGCTCAAAAACAATTTGCTCCCAAAATTATTCAATGGCTGAAAGCTCGAGATAAGGAAGATGTTCCTCAGCAAAAAGCGCAAACCAGGCGTAAAGCGGAAGTTAACATTCAAAAACCGACCGCCGAATCCAAAACACGCGTACAAAACAATATTCCAGCGCAACCTCTCCAGGAGGCTAACGCTCAAACAGGGAGACAGAAGCCCCCTCGAAGCAAATCATTGTTAATGCAAAAAATTACCGAGGCAATCTAAAATAAAGAGGAGATAAATATGACAACATCAATAGATTACTTCCACAGCTTAAGCAAGCTGAGCAAGGACTTTAGCACTACCAAAGATCAGGATAAGCTGCTAAATTTGATTGTTAAATGCGCTGTTACAACACTGGAAGCAAAAGCAGCTGCTATTTTCCTTATGGATGAAGAAGAATCGGAACAGGCAAGAAAGAATATCGCTGTCGCCCGGATCGGGCTCTCCGATAAGTATATAAACGCAGGATCGGATCATGCCGAAACAATTACTCCCCAATTGCTGAAAGATGGTTACCTTTACTTCCGCGATGCAACAACTGACCCCCGCCTGGTGAATCATGAAATAAAAAAAGCAGAAGGCATCGGCTCCATCCTGACAGTTCCCGTAACAGTCAAGGGAAGAATTCTAGGAATCCTCAGTTTATATACCAGTGATATACGAGATTTCACACCCGATGAAATCGAATTCCTCTCCACCCTGGCCCGACAAGGCGTTATGGCCGTTGGAAATATCCAGTTATTTAAAAAACTGCGTAACAATACAGCAATGTTTTTGAACTTAGCCGCCAGTATTTCGTCCAGTCTTGATATTAAGAAAATATTCCAGGCCCTTACAGAAGATATTGCAAAGAATTTTGGTGTCAAAGCAGCATCGGTAAGGTTGTTGGATGATGAGAAACGCACATTAAAACTTGTGTCTAGTTTCGGTTTAAGTGAAAAATATTTACAAAAAGGTGAAATTTCAACAGAGAAAAGTATTGCCCTGGCGATGAAAGGTGAGCCGGTGTTGGTGAAAAATGCTTTCACCGATGAAAGAGTCCAATATAGAAAAGAGAAACAGGAAGAGGGCATCGTATCGATCTTGTGCGTCCCGATTAAATCCAAGGATAATGTCATCGGCGTCTTACGCCTTTACAGCGACCGGAAAAGAGATTTCACTAAAGATGAAATTACCTTTGTTACTGCTCTGGCTTACCAGGGCGGACTTGCAATCCAGAATGCCAGTCTTTATTTGGCAGTACAAGAGGATATAAAAGGCTTACAGGAGGATATCTGGAGCTCTAAAAGTTGGTTCTAACCACGGGAATGGGTCCCCAAAGCAGCTTTGGGGACCCATTCCGGAAGTTCGCCGCGGAGCATTTATACCCTTTGCTTTGCGGGATTGTGAAACTGATATTTATTTACATGTTTATGATTTCTTTTTTGGAGTTGTCGCTTTTTTATAGGGTTGGTTCAATTGCTTCATTAATTCCTTAAATTGCTGCGTCTGATTTGATATAATGTTTTTCATATTATCTACAATCTTTTCCGGGTCATAATTATCTTTATCAGATAGATATTTATGACTGTTTATTATTTTTTCGAGTTGGGCAATTTTTGCTTTCAGATCCTCGTTTTCTTTTACCACACTGAGGTGTTTCTCTTGGGAAACAACATTGAACATTGTTAAATATGCTTTAATAAATTCTTTGTATTCATCAGACCATTTTTTAGTAAACTCAATAATATCTTCCGCGTTCATTTTCTCCTGGTTCTGCCAACCAAACGATTTAAAGAATGATTTCAAAAATGGATTATCTGCAGCGATTTTATTCATATCTTCCAATTGCTGTTGACTCTGGGCGGCATTCAACAAAGCTCGCCCCAAAAATTCGAGCATGTTCTTATCCATTGTTTAATTACCTCCGAAAACACCTAAACAAAGATTGATTGATCGAAAATCCATTTTTTCACACCTATTGTCAATCCCGACACGCTATACTATCTGGATAATTCGACTAACAAATTTCAGGAACGAAGTATACTTAATTTTTTAGTTGAATTAATAAAAAAACCCCCTTTGATTTCTCAAAGGGGGTTTAATGTATTAAATCCGGCGGCACCTACTCTCCCACACAGTCGCCCATGCAGTACCATCGGC
>CAZYXQ010000138.1:0-2836 GCA_964651235.1 uncultured Gammaproteobacteria bacterium | reverse complement strand
TCCCGGCCTTAAGTTTCACTGCTCAATGTCGCAAATGTATCTTAACTTATTCAGAAGATGATAAATTTTACCTGTATATTCCGCGTTGGGAAATTGGTAATTGTTGTGCAATACTTCGCATGATGTTATGTGCAAACGATATTTCTTTTTCTTTTGGTGAAGATCCTGGTAAGGTATGTTCTTCATAAAGTTGTGGTGGTGTAATAATTATTTGGTGAATAAATGTTCCATCTGGTTGTTTTTCTTCTTTAAAAGCTACGCCAACTGTTGGTGCGCCTGATAACCGAGCAAGCGTTCCAAGTCCCCGTTGTGGGGGAACGATTTCTTTTGCAGCAACGCCTTCCGGTGATATTAATAATGGTCTTCCATTCGTGAGTGTTGAAAGTGAACTTTGTATAAAAGAAGCTATGTTACCATTTGATACATCAATTATTTCCATGCCATACCAATGTGATGCTTTCTTTTTGCCTATTTCGATAAGTGAATTTGCAATCGGTTGTAAAAATTTGGGAACACAATCAGAAAAATATTTTGTATACATAATGAGGCTAAAAATATCGGGACGTACCTGTCGAATATGTTGAATGAGCTTTGCCATTTCCCAATTATCCGGAGCAGTTGGATCACGCCATGTTGTCATATGGGAAAATGCGATGATAACTGGTCCAGATGAAGGGATATTTTCACTTCCAATAACCTGAAAATTACCTTCAAAATGAAGCATTTTATCAATATCAGCGACGAGATCACGATGTTTATTAGCAAAAATTGAAAATAACCATTCAGGCCTTGTTATAAGTTTTTGAAACGTCATTAATCTTCTGTGGATCGGCGTCTCTTTTCCAGACAATAGAATCATATCGCGTTGGGTAATATTTTGTGATCCTATCATTGTTATCGCTTCATGCGCTGTTTGGAGTGCATCAGAAGAAATTCTCATTAAGTCGGTAATAAAGATTGTACGATTTTTCAATTTGGATAAATATTTATTGTTAATATGATCTGAAATTTCAAGTATATCCATAATTTCCCTTTGGATAACCCAACTTTCTTGATCCGTTTTTCCAGGAAGCGTAAAGGAACCAATTCCTTTTTCAATTCTTTGTTGGTATTGTTCAAATGTTTCATTTGGTAATCTTTGTTGAAAATGAGAGGCAAGTTCAGTTATTTGTTCAGGAGATAATGCATGGTAATTCGTTCGTAAAAACAATTCTAAGATTGCATATCCTGCTTGTGTATCAGTTTTGCCTGAATGAATCATTTCTTGTAACAGAGGTGAATATGCTTCCATTATTCGCCCATCAACTAGTGGGCAATCATCAATAATTGGCTGGTTAAATTCTGCAAAACGGTATGATTGATAGGTGCCTAATCGAACAAAATATTTATCGGTTACAATGTTTAGTGCGCTTTTCCATTCTTTTGGTTGATTAACTGCATCATGAAGGCGTCGAGTAAGTTGTATTTCTGAGTGGATACTGGGCTGTTGCTTTATTTCTTTTGGAAAAAATACATATGGCATTTCAAAATAATTCATATGCTATATAGGTCTTGGTTGATTTGGATTGTATTGATTGTATCGTTCTCTATATCCTTCAATTACATGATTATTTCGTGGCAAATACCATTGGCCATGATCAGGCCATGGAATTGATGCTGTAAGATCATCTAGTTGGTTGAGTGGGGTAAAATGTAAACGATCAAAAAATGAAACAAATTTTGTTGCCACTTCTTTATCAGTTGGATCTTTAAATCCTGCAATTCTTGCCCTGTGCCTGATTCGAGTTGCATCCATAAGCCCTTTTATTGCAACGCGGTTAAACATAATAAGACTTTCTTTGGATAAACCTCGGGTTTCAACATTAGAACTAATTTCTTTTCGTATACTTACTGGGCGTACCGCACCCGATTGGTTTTCTTCAATATCTGTTACGCTTTCAAAAGAGCCATTATATAAGGATTCAAGTTCTAATAAAGCAATATCAGTTCCAAGATCATACCCTGGGTTATTTAAGGCAGATTTTAAGAAACTATCACGATTTTCATTTACAATAGTATCCACAAGCAATGCACGAACTGATGATGCGCCAGCGGTTTGAAGAATTTGTGTAGCAAAATTAGTTGTTTTTCCTGACGTTACAACATCAACCAGGTACACACGTTTTCCATCCCATTGTTGTTTTTGTTGAATGTAGCGAAGGTATTTTTCCTTTAATGTTTTGTCTTCTTCTGATTGTGGATTGAGAACTCTATCCAATATTTTTCGTGAAGCATAAAGATACATTATTTGTTCAGATTTGACTTTTGGATATCTATAAGGGTCTTCTACAAGTAATAATTTTGCTGCTAATGAAACAGGCATACCATCTCGTGCTAATGCTACAATATAATCGTAATGACCATCATTTACTTCTCGAAGCATGGTATCAGCCATATTTATATATACAGGTGCAATAATATCTCTGGAACGTCTGTATAATTCTTGACACAATTTGATTGTGCGTTTTTTTTCTTCAGCTGGAATATTTGATTGTTCAATCTGTTGAGTAATCCAAATAAATGCATCAGATTCTAAAGATTGTTCATGAAGCGCAACAGATGTTGATGCATATAATTCGGGGTTCTGAAATCGTAAACTATTCCGTTCTAATCGTTGTGCTGAAGATATTGGATTTGAGTAGAGGGTAGACAAGCCACCGGCATTTCTAGCGCCATCCACATCATCATGTGCATTATCACCAATGTGTAAAATTGTATGATATGGTGTATGTAATTTATCCCATGAGTGATGAAAAAACTCATCCTGATTTCTTTTTTTCATTTTTTTCGGTTCAGA
>CAZYXQ010000137.1:0-2934 GCA_964651235.1 uncultured Gammaproteobacteria bacterium | reverse complement strand
TGTAGCTGCGCAAAAATTCCTTTGCGATAATTATCAATGGCGTTTCAATGTGGTAACCTGTCGGCCTGAAGTTAAATCATCCGACGGCACCAGTTTTGTACCCATCGACGACTACGTCGAAAACACGATTTATTGCAAACTTCACGAAAATGGCATTTCAATCACCATCCCGAATTTCAAGGCAATCATCAACTCGGAGTTTTGCTCTAAGTATGACCCCTTTGTTGAATATTTCGAATCCCTACCCGCATGGGACGGCCAAATCGACTATATTTCCCATCTCGCTGAAACTGTACTTACCGACTTCCCCGATTTGTGGCAAACTTGTTTTAAAAAATGGATTGTCGCCGTCGTCGCTTCGCTTCTCGTACCTGAAGTTGTAAACCAAACTGCGATAATCTTTCTGGGCGCTCAGGGTATAGGTAAAACCACTTGGATGATTAGGCTTTGCCCCCCCGAGTTAAAAAAATATTTGTTTACCGGAACAGTCAATACCGAAAACAAAGACACACTCATTCACCTTTCCGAATGTATGTTTATCAATCTCGATGAACTCGAGAATTTAAGTCGTTCCAGCTCGAACACGCTTAAAGAAATCATTACGAAACCATCCGTTCTCGTTCGCCGTCCTTTTATGCGTAACGCTGATTCTTACATTCGTCGCGCCTCGTTTATGGGTAGTGTTAATACTGCTCAATTTCTAAATGACTCATCCGGAAGCAGGCGTTTCTTATGTTTCGAAACCATCAAAATCAACCTCAATCATGAAGTCGATATTCGCTTGGTGTACGCCCAGGCCTTAGCCTTATTTCGTTCCGGCTTTGCCTACTTTTTTAATCTCGATGAGATTAATATTATCAACGAAAACAACGAGAAGTATCAAAATCGAACTATCGAAGAAGAATACCTGCTCCTATGCTTTGAACCTGCCGGTGTGAATGATGCTCTGTTTTTCTATTCAGCCTCTCAAGTTCTGTCTTTTATTGCTCCCTTTGCTCATATTAACCCTAACAACAACATGGCCATTGTTATGGGGAAATCTCTTAAAAAATATGGCTTCACTCGCGTTAAGAAAAACGGTAACTATGTATATGCAATGAACAAAACTCAATTCGGCTTAAATGGCCCCAATAATTACTTAAACTCCAGCAATGACTCCTATTAAATCAGTCATCAGGGTAGGTAGGGTAAGATGTTTTGGCAACATTTATTTTTATGTTCTTTCTTTTCCTATTTATTCAACATCCTTTACACCCCCTATACACAAGTATTACACGGCTTTTACACCCTTCGTTTTATCAGTTCTTTTTTTTAATAATTTGATTTTATCTTACCCTACCTACCCTGATGTTTTTTATGTAACCCTTTTTTTTTGATTATTATGAAAAAACTTATTATAATTCTTAATTTTGAAAACAATTCAAATCTAAGCTCTCATGCTTACTTTGTTATGGCTAAAGTTGTTGTAAAAGAAATTAAAGAAAACTTCGCATTTTACAAGAAACTCTTGGAAGATCGTAAATCTATTTTCGATAAGGTTATCGATATTAAAGATTTTGCAAATAATTCCCATATGTTGCAAGCTGAATCAACTATTCAACATGTAATTATTAAAGATCGAATAATTTTAATGATCAATGTCAAGATTAACGACCATAACTTTTTTCAATTCAAGTTAAGATGTAAATCTCTTTGCGATACTCCTTTTTTTCGTTATGATAGCGATGGTGCTTCTCACAGAAATTATGACGCGAACATTCCGTTGGCTCAGCAACAAATCACGACACCTCACTTCCATTATTTTAATGAACACGGTGTTTCAATTGCTTATAAAACTGATAAATTATTAAATAAACAAGAGAAAAGGGCTTTAGAGGATATTAATTTGTGCATTGCTCATTTTTTTCATGAATGTAATATTGTTCCGGATAACGATCTTTACCCTACTATTCTCATTAATTCTTCTGAGTTGCCTTTAGATTTTTCTGTTGATGATCCATTAACTAATATTAATTTTTGACCTTATGATTTTTGACGATATTTATAAAGATGTAGTAAATTCATTTGGAAGTCTTTGGAATTATAAAGTACGAGGTCAGACCCTTGAAATTATTTCCCCTTATGCAACCACAAACAACAAATTCGTTTCTGTTTTTTTAACTTGCCGGAATGAAGAGTTTATTGTTTCAGATGCCGGTTGGTTAAATTCGGAAGAATACGATATAATGATGCCTATCGAAGAAGATGCTTTTCTGAAAATCTTGCTTTACTACCAAAATTCCTTCAATGTTAAAAAAGCTAATGGTAATGGGGTTGATTACTTTTATAAAAAAACTTCAAATGAATTTGCTGTCCCTTCCTTAGTTTTTGATATGTCTAATTTTATTTCGAGCATTATTAGTATAAGCAATGTTGAATTTTTCGAAATTAATGAATTGGAGTCTCGCAAAAGATTTCAGAGAGATGCAAATAATTTCATTTTAAGCATTGCTCCTAAAGATAATTTAAAAATTAATGAATTTCTTGATGAGAATAAATCAATTAAACTGAATGCAATTTACACATGTAATAACAAATCTAATTTTGTTCTTTTTAACTACATTACAGGTACAAATAAAAACAGCTTTAATAATAGTATCTTTAAAACAGATATGATTTTTGGTATGGCAAATAAATCTAAATATCAAAGGGTCATTAAATATAAAATTGCTTTGATTAATGATAAAGCCGATGGCTATTTCCCAAGTAAGTCCAATCATTACTTATCGTACTTAAAGGATTATACAAAATGTGAGCAGATTCCCTGGTCGCTGAAAGATTCTATAAAAGCATTTTTGAATTAATTCTTTTTAAAAACCATCCCAATTTTTAACATTCAACTATGAGCAAATCAGCAATCCGCGATAACAGAGACAGAGGTTCCGTAGGCACCTT
>CAZYXQ010000136.1:0-2936 GCA_964651235.1 uncultured Gammaproteobacteria bacterium | reverse complement strand
AAAGAGAGCAAAATACAAAAAGAAAAGCCTTTGCCTGAAATTTCGGAAGATGAGAAGCCATTTAATGTGCCAGATATTTGGGCATGGGTACGTTTTATTGATATACTTGATTTTACGGGTGGCAGTCAGCCGCCTAAAAGTAATTTTTCAAATGTCGCGCTTGACGGTTATGTTCAACTTATTCAAATAAGAGATTTAGGGTCAAACCCACAATATATTTACGTACCCCGTGAAAGTGTTTCAAAATTCTGCACAGCAAAAGATATTATGGTAGGCAGATACGGTGCGTCTGTTGGGAAAGTTTTTTGGGGCAAAGATGGCGCATATAATGTAGCTTTGATAAAGCTAATAGATGAATTTTCAGTTTATCAAAAGACGTTCCTTTTTAATCTTATGCAGAGTCCGCTTATCCAAAGTTACTTCTTAAGTATAACCAGATCTGCACAAGATGGTTTCAGTAAGAATGATATTGCACCGCGATTATTGCCTGTGCCACCACGAGGCGAGCAACATCGAATCGTCGCCAAAGTCTATGAATTGATGGATTTATGCGACAAGGTAGAACAACAACAAACAGATAATGACATGACCCAGCAAACCCTTGTGGAAACGCTGCTTTCCACACTTACAACTGCCTCCAATTCGGATGAGTTTAGCGAAGCATGGCGACGCATTGCCAACCTCTTCGATATCCTGTTTACCACCGAACAAAGCATCGACCAACTCAAACAAACCATTCTACAGCTAGCCGTCATGGGTAAACTTGTTCCCCAAGACCCGATAGACGAGCCAGCCAGCGTACTTCTGGAAAAAATCGCCAAAGAGAAAGTGCAATTGATTCAAGAAGGAAAAATTAAGAAAGAGAAAGCCTTACCCAAAATCAATGACAATGAAAAACCTTTTGAATTGCCTGCAAGATGGGAGTGGAGCCGCATTGGTGAGGCTTCTTTATACACGGAATATGGTATGTCAGAAAAAACATTTCAGAACATTGAAGGAATCCCAGTTTTAACAATGGGTGATATACAAAATGGAAAAGTTATACTGGGTGGCCAAAAGCTAGTATCTACAAGCGTTGAGGGATTACCTAACCTTTATCTAAAAAAAGGTGATTTGCTTTATAATAGAACAAATAGTGCTGAACTTGTTGGAAAAACAGGTGTCTTTACTGGACCAGATAATGCTTACACTTTTGCATCATATCTGGTTAGAATCCGATGCATGGAGAATTGCGTTCATTCAGTCTTTCTTAATCTTGCCATGAATACACCTTTATTTCGTATGACTCAAATTGAACCTTATTTGAAGCAGCAGTGTGGTCAAGCAAATGTTAATGCTACAATTATGAAAAGCATGATTGTGCCAATCCCTCCTATTAATGAACAGCGCCGCATCATCGCCGAAGTTGATAAATTAATGGCCCTGTGCGATGTACTTAAGGCCAGACTGAAAGAAGCCCAAATCACCCAAATCCAGTTAGCCGATGCCATTGTCGATAAGGTAACAGTTTAATAGAAAAAAAAATCAGAAAAACTATATGATAGATCAAGCAGAAACCTGGTGTGATAGGGATGAACACAAGCTTTTCGAGCTTTTTGTTGATTTCAATGATTGGCTTGAAAGTGATGAGGCCATTGCTGTTCGCAAAGAGAATAATATCGATGGATTAGCACAACCAAGTAAAGCCTTGTTTGCAGGTGACAAGGAAGCCTACGACCAGGTTTTTGGAGAGTATCGTGTTGCACGTCATAACGAAGCCCTGAATAAAGAATATTTGTGTGAACAATTTATAGACGACCATTGGTTTCAGCGTAATATAGATCATTTTGATCAGTTGATTCAATATTTGGAAGAGGGAACAGTAGTTCCTTTTGTTGGCGCAGGAATATCCGTAGCTGGTGGCTTTCCGAGCTGGAAAAATCATTTACGGCAGCAAGGAAGAACGGCAGGTATTTTAAAAAAGCATATTGAAAACTTGCTTGGTAATGGGCACTACGAAAAAATAATCGAAGAAATTGAGAACATTCGAGGTCGAGATGTATTTACTCAGGAAATTCGTGATGTTTTTTCACGTACTGGAAAAATTACCGATACTACCTTACTATTGACTGAGATATTTTCAGACACAGTAATCACTACAAATTATGACCGCCTAATCGAACAGGCATTTGATACGGGTCAAGAAAACGCTGTGCAAGTCATTAATGACTTGAATGTTCTTGATATACCTGACGCCGACAGAGTGACCATAATCAAACTGCACGGTGATATCAAGAATTCAGCAAAATGTATCCTTGGCAAGAACCAGTATGATCAAGCTTATGGCTGTGATCAACTGGATATGACGTTGCCGATACCAAAACTACTCTCGTACTATTACAGAACCAGTAGTCTTTTATTTTTAGGTTGCAGTCTGAATAAAGACAGAACAATACAGGTATTTAAGGCTGTCAAGTTAGCCATAGGCGATGCAATGACGCCGCAGCATTTTTCTATTGAGCAAGCTCCAGAGAATGAGCAAGAAATTGTTGTACGTAATGCCCATCTGGCTAGTTTAGGTATAACTCCAATATGGTTTGAAAAGGGCTGCTTTGATTATGTTGAGAGCATTCTAAGACTTGCAAAAAATGAATTGCGCTATAGGGGCGTGAAATATTGTGGAGAGAAAAATCTAAAGTCGATGAAATAAAGAAACATATACCAGTATTCAAGAATACTTCTAATGGGTAGTTGGAATCGATTTCAATATATTAATTTTTATAAATTTCTATGACAGAAAAGTGGAGGAATCCTAAGTGAGATTGTTTTTTGGTAAAATTTCTACAAAAATTGACAAAGCTCAGATAGATGAAGGATATTACCAAGCTTCTAAAGATAGCAGCTGGTTCAATGGCATACAGCCGGGCGACTATTGCTACACGATTGGGGGGAGTAAA
>CAZYXQ010000135.1:0-2948 GCA_964651235.1 uncultured Gammaproteobacteria bacterium | reverse complement strand
ACGGAACTCAACAACCAACTGAATTTATTCGATTAACGTTGGGACAGTAGTGATGAATAATATAAATTTAAGATAAACATGAATTGTCAGAATCGAAAAGCAATTTTAGATTTTTTTTATACTCTGCCAATTGCCCCACATCAAGATAGGAATTCTCCGAAACAGGATAAACGCCAACGTTTAGCCCTTCTTTCTGGGTTTTGCCTATGAGATCAGTCATATCAAAATATTCTTCTTTGGGGATAAGCTTAAACACTGATGGTTCTAGCAAATACATTCCTGCATTTACCAAAAAATCATATTTAGGTTTTTCTTTTATTTCCTTAAGTTTTCCTCCTTTTTCTATTTTACAGACACCATAAGGTACAGTATGATGTTGCATAGCGGCAACCACGGTCAGAGAATAATTGCTATTTTTATGAAATTTAAATATTTTAAGGTAATCATCTTTTATAATGATATCACAATTGGATACGAAAAATGCTGAGTCAATTTTGTCCTCTAAGTACTTCAATGCCCCGGCAGTGCCAAGCGGTTCGCTTTCGCTGATATATCTTATTTTATAACTTAACTCTTGATCCTCAAAATAAGCCCTAATCATCTTTGCTTTATGATTCACAGAAATGTAAAAATTCCTCATGCCATATTTTGCATATTCATCCATAATAATTTCTATCATTGTTTTATCGCCTAAGGGAATGAGGGCTTTAGGGAGAACACGGGTTAATGGCTCTAATCTTGTACCTTTTCCTCCTGACATTATAACAACAGGTATATCAGACTCTTTCTTTTTTGCATCGCTAATGCCAAAAAAATCCTCCTTTGTAATAATATCTATTAATCTATTACTTTCTAAGACTGGGATATGTTGTATCCTATTGTTACAAAAAAGATCTGATACATCCTTCTTAGAATAATCTTTCTTAAGGTATTTGAAATTTTTATTTGTTATTTTTAAAACATTTTCATTTAAAGAAATTCCCTGCAAAATGGCTCTTCTAAAATCACCATTCGCAATCACACCAATAACGTCATCATTTTCTCTGGCACAAACAGCAACAAAACCAATACCGCCTTTATCCATTTTTTTTATGGCATCACGAATATTATAGCTTGGGTGAATAATATAATTATTAAGATTTTCCATAGTCCCTCATCAAAAATTCCGCAAACCTCCAGTCAAGATGATTATCTATATCAACAGATCTTTCCGGCGGCATTGCGTAGGCAAAGGTATTATCTGAATAGTATGAATAAATCTTTTTCAAGACTGACAATTTAAAAATAAATATCGCACCATTTGGAATATACGCTTTTTCCAAATCTTGTCTGTTATTATTTCTGATATTTAAATCAAAGTACTCGCTCAATCTTCCAATTTGATCAATTTTTTTCGACCACAATGGTGAATGCGGAGTTTCGCACACAGAAATTAACGAATCGGCATCTTTTTCATAAAATAACTTAATAGCATTATTGATATCAATCGCAGTCCGAAAAGGAGAGGTCGGCTGTAATACCATGAATTCATCATATTGTTTTGAATTTTCATCATTAAGCCGGCTTATTGTATATATGTAGTTATCTATTGCAAGAGAATTATCCTTTGCCAAATTGTTTGGTCGCATGAACGGTATTTCCACACCATACCTTTGTGCAACTGCGGCGATCTCCTCGTCATCCGTAGATAAAATTAGGCGATCAATTGAGTGCGCTGCCTGCGCAGCCTCTATCGTATAAGCAATCAGCGGCTTGCCACATAATGGTTTTATATTTTTCCCTGGAATTCCTTTAGAACCACCACGGGCGGGAATAATTGCCAGCATTATTTGTTTTCCTCCATTTTAACCAAGTATGTCCCACCGCAGCAGTTCATCCCGGAGAACATCCTGTTGCAATACACGTCCAATGACGTATTTAGCTTCGTCGGGGCGGATCCCCGTTCCCGGACGTTTAAAGGTGAGATCGTCACTGGTCAGGAGATGCCCCTTTTTCAAATCCCTGCCCGTCACAATGCTTCGTCTGAACTTGAGTTTCTTTTCCTCCTCCGCATGCCCAACACACCGGCGGTATCTGCCTAGTGCTTGGGCAATATGTCGCGACTCTTCCACCATCATTTTCATTTCTGCCAGATCGGCGGAAATTTCATGATCCCAGCCGGGCAGATCCTTGTTCAAGGTAAAATGTTTTTCTATAATGCAGCTTCCCAGAGCGATAGAGGCCAAGGGGATGGAAACACCGAAAGTATGATCGGAAAAGCCTACGGGATAACCGAAGGTTTGACGAAGCATGGGGATATTGTTCAAATGGATGTCTTCGTATGCTGGCGGATAGATGGAGATACAGTGGAGCAGGATAATATTTCTGTTTTCCGCCCACTCAATGGCCTCAATCGCCTTCTCGATTTCAGCGAGACTGGCCATGCCAGTTGACAGAAGAACCGGCTTTCCTTTACCCGCGACATAATTCAGCAGGTTCAGGTTGTTGATGTCCATAGACGCAACCTTGTAAAAGGGCACGTCCATTTCTTCCAGAAGGTCTGCCTCGGTACTTGAAAAGGGTGTCGAACAGAAGGCAATTCCTATGCGGTCGCAGAAATCTTTAAGTTCCACATGCTGTTCGGGGCGGAGATAATATCTTTCCACCATCTCCTTTAACGACCCGAAGTGCTTCTTCGGTGAATCATTGTATTGCTGGTTTCTGTCATACTCTTCCCTTGCGATCAGTGATTCAGGCGTCCATGACTGAAATTTTACTGCATCGCACCCGCAGGATTTGGCCGCTTTAATCATTTCCCTTGCCAGATCCATGTCACCATTGTGATTGGCACCAATCTCTGCAATGATGTAGGGAATAGCGAAATCGTTCACTTCCCGGTCGCCCAAATTCATAATCCCAAAGCCTCCAGTGTTTTTATGGGTTCCCACCACAATGGCATAACTGTTGCG
>CAZYXQ010000134.1:0-2956 GCA_964651235.1 uncultured Gammaproteobacteria bacterium | reverse complement strand
AGAAGAAACATAATTAAAATGATATAATGTTACTACAAATTTCTTGGCCACGGTGCTGGTTCCGCTTCCTAATGGACCACAAAACGCAATTATTAATTCGGAAGTTTGTCTCTCTTTTATCTGCTCATAAATACTTTGTGTCTTACCTTTAGTTGAAGGCACTAATTCAAGTAAATCTTTATTTTTGGGCACGGTTATCATTGAGAATTACCTCTAAAAAAATAAACTATTTTTGTCTATTGAAGAGCGGGCCATGAATAATTCTTTTGACCTTTCATTATCTGTTCAACCTGTAATGTCGGCTTCATTAGTAATTGATTTGTTTAATATTTAATATAACATTACTACTTTGCTGAGGAAGTATATGAACATTACGGATTGTATGTCAATGTAATATTTACCATAATATACGATGTTTGCTGTAGGAAGTTAATTGTGTTTATTTCGAATTGTAATTCTGCATCTTCGTAATTTTTGATGATTTGCTTGTTTCAGCTTGCTATACGCAAAAAAGAGCGACAAAAAACATCAAACTCAGTCGTCGCATAGTATAACCAGCAGGTGCTGCAGTAGGTGCTGTATTAGCAGATCCTTTAGAGGCAGAAGCACGGAGAGTACAGGAACAGATCCGCCATATGAAGGCGGAAACAACGGCGCAAAAGGAAGTGCGACCAACTGCATCGTGATGAAGAGAAGATAGCCCTCAGAAATGAGGGCAATTTCTTATTTTGATTATACTAAAATTCCCCCGGGAAATAGCCACATTCGACATTATGAATTATTTTATTTGCTTTCTGTAGATCTCTTCTAATCTCACGTTGAACATTAACAGATTCATAACGATCATCAATTTCATCGCTGTCGTCATTGGATGGAGGTAAAATTTCCCATATAAGATCAGTTATTTCATTAATTTTTCGCCCTTCTTTATAATAATCATAAACTTTCAAATATCGTCGCAATTCCTCAACGGTAGCGGGTTTCTTTTTGATTGTGGTTATTCCTTTCATTCCCTTTATAGTCCGTGATACTTCTCTTGCAGGATTTTCTTTTCTTTTCTCTCTCAAATAGTCTTGAAATTCCGTGGAGATTGTTTTTATTGATTCATGTTGATATTCGATCACCAAATAAGCACGTTCATTATCCCAGTGGTTCATGTACGATTTTAAATTATATATTAATTCCTTAATACTAGGCTCCCTACCTTGTTCTTTTTTGAACTTCTGGTAAATTTTATTAATGTCTTTCCCGATGACAGTTCTATAGTCAACCATGCATTTACCGGATTCATATTCTGTATAATAAGGTTTGATAGGGGATGGAAATGGATTATCCAATTCTGACTTCCACCATTCTGCAAATGGTTGGGAATGCACATCTCCAAAATTCATCCAAGTATTCCATAATGCCTGATGATGTTTTTTCAATGATTCGGATATGGGTAATTTTTCCTTTTGATTCATCCACTGGCAGAAATCACTGTATTTTTTGCTCCTTTTCAGGCATTCCCACCATAATTCTATAATATCTTTGTCTTTTTTATCGAACATAGTCAGTGTAAATGATTCCTTTTAAAAACTTATTGAATCTTATTAAACCTTCTTTAGAGTATCTGATGGAACTGTTTTCTCAGCAATCGCTTTGTTAATGAGATTTCCCGCTAAATTAGAAGCTTTTTTTAATGTTTCATCTCTCAAGTGGGCGTATCTCTGTGTCATCTGCGGTGATTTATGAGTGAGCAATTTTTGCAGGGTATACATGTCCACTTGACCAGATGATGCAAGCATGGAAGCATAAACATGACGAAGACCATGAAGAGCTCTAAAGTTATTTGGTATCCCGGCAGCGTCCCTGATACGATTTAAACGACGACGCAAGTCTGTTTTAAAAGGACCTCCTTTATTCATATTAAAGACAAAACCTGATTTGTCATGGGGAATGCTTTTAAAAACTAATTTTGCAGAATCATTCAAAGGTATTTTTTGAGGTTCTTTGCCTTTAGGATCACGCAAAGAGATAAAGCCTTTGTAGAAATCAATATCATCCCATTTTAATTTAAACATTTCTCCGCGCCGCATGCCGGTGAATAATGCTATTCGCATCATATTTGCAGCCACTAAGTCTTCGCTTTCATCTATGGTTTTTAAAAGTTTCTGCAATTGTTCCTGTGACAAGTCCTCTGTCTTGTTGTTGTGGACTTCCGGCAACTGAATTTTAAAACCAATATTTTGGCATAGCTGCTTTTGGACTCCAAAATTAACGATTCGTCTTAAAAGAGCAAGTATATGCTTAACAGACTGGGGAGATAACTTTTTAAGCAAATTGATCCGAAGTCTGTCGACATCCAATTGGATTATTTCTTGAGGTTCTTTGGCACCGAAATCACTTTTCAAATACATCTCAAATCGGATTTTATCTATTCGCAGCGATTTTGAATCAGATTTCTGTAATTCGTATTCTTTCCATAGATTACTAATAGTCCATTTTTCTTTAGCTTCGTTTTCTATACGATCGGCTTCTCGTCTTTCTGAATTCGGAAGTTCTTCTCCTTCAATTCGCCTTGCTCTAATTCCTGCCGCTCTAGCTGGTGTCATGTCATCTTGATATTGACGTCCGGCCTTTTCTTCAATAAGTTTTCCATTTCGACGGTACATAATATAGAATATTTTTTCTGAACCGCTTACACCTTGTCCTTCAATATAATATACACCGGCATATTTTGTTTTATATCTTCCTTTTGTAGGCATTGTCCTTTCCTAATTCTATTCCCAACAGTATTCCCAACACTTTGATTGAATATACAGGTAAAATGAGGTAAGTCAAGTTAAATATAACATGCTTATATTATTCATATATAAACAAGAGAGGTAATTAGAGGTAAAATGGGGTAAGCGTACTATTGTGGCCTCTCACGCCGGAAACCGGGGTTCAAACCCCCGTGGGACTACCAATAAAA
>CAZYXQ010000133.1:0-2963 GCA_964651235.1 uncultured Gammaproteobacteria bacterium | reverse complement strand
TTAACAATCTTTTTAGTGGCAGCAATGTTTTCAGCTGTTGCGGCGAGTGTGTACTGAATTTAAAATTTTTGAGATAACGTAAGAGAATCAGTGAGACAGGAAGGCCAGAATCCCCTGATTCCAATCACAACCACTAAAGAAGATCCCTTTACTCCCCGCCCTTCCCCGTTCCCGGAATCACCCGCCTCTCTAAAAACACCATAACTACTGAAAAAAATTATCCGCAAAGAATTTTAGTCACATCGTTCCCTATTTAAAAATGAGTGATAAGTCATGCAAAGCATACAATCCATTCCAGAGCGGGCTGAGTTTTTAAAGTCCCCAGCCTATCAGGAAATATTGGATGTAATAGAAAAGATCGTAAAGGATGAATATAATCACACCCCTCCCATATCGGGGCTATATACCAAACACGATGATTCCCACTGCTTGAATGTTGAAAAGTATCTATACACACTGATACCTCGAGAGTTCTACAAACTACTCAAACCAAGAGAACGGTTTATTATTCTTGCGTCTGTGTGGCTACACGATATAGGTATGATACCGTCGTTATTCTCGAAGAGGAAAGAATTTTTAAATTATCCAGAGCTGCCAGCTGATAGACCGGTAAATAAACATCGTTTTTTATCTCATGAGGGGCAGAAATATTTAAAAGAGATTCGGAAAAAACATGCAACGAGATCCTCGTATTACATACAATACTCAAAAAAATTCGAGGCGGTTGAAGAAATTTACAGAAAACACAACAAGGAGCGTCAATATGAAAAGGATATTAAATATATATCAGAGATTTGCAGGCTCCATCCCCACAAAGAATATACAGATCTAGAGAAACTCAATGAAAAAAACTGGATCAAAAACAAGGTACGTGTCCCTCTTCTTACAGCCTATCTACGCCTAGCAGATGCCCTTCACATCCCAGATAAGGGGACCGAACAAGACTTTCTTAACTTCTTAGCCCAAGGCCCTGATGATCTGGCAAAATTTCATTGGTTTAAATCAATGTTCACGCAATCGATCGATGTTGATCCGGAAAAACACGAAATCAAAATTGTAACTAAAAAACCTCCGAATCTGGAGTCATCCCTGAAAGGAGGAATCGATTCACTTCAGGAACAAATGAAATTGGAAATTGAGGACGAATTAGATTCAGTGAAGGACATTCTATGCAAAGGGGGGATTTCTACTTATTCCAAGGTTACGATCTCTCTAAATGAAGATAGCAGCTTAGATTCAGAAGACTTGAAGGTTGAATATGAACAGGTACTTAAAAGTATCGATCTTATTTTCAATACCACAAAAACTCCAAGCTCATCGTTGATTGCTGGGAACATCATCGACACTCTGAAGATATTTCTAAAATCCGGGGAAGACTTGGAACAAAAAAGACTGTATCTTGAAATGTATCAGAATTCTTGTCTGGAAAATGTTAAGAAGAAAAAATCAGTGCATGCATTATTAAGGAGACCTCTTGAAAAGGTTGATAATTTTGTTACGGACAAATCGCAAGCCAGTTATGATGATTTGCTGAATGAAGTAGATAATTGGAAAAAGATTCGGAGTAAGAATCTTCACATTCTCTCTTCCCATGCAGCAGGAATATTCGCGGATGGTTCACCAATTCTTTTGTATGGATATAGTGAAACCATCCTCGATTGTATCAGGCATTTTATCGAAAAATATCCAGAAAAAACACTCAAGCTCTATGTTTGTGAAGTTCGCTCAAAAACAGAATATCGTTACAACAATAGGTTAGCCTTTAGCGATGGATTACTGAACATTGAAGCGCTGAAACAAATAGATCCTGTTCGAATTAAACTTCATTATATCCCAGATGTTGCTGTCGCTCATCTGTTTGCCAATAATACGATTGACCATTGTACCAATTTTAAAGTTATACTCAGTGTAAATGCTATCGATGATGAAGGGAATGCAACCCACACGGTCGGTGCACGGACCATCGTCGAGATTGCCTCTATTTATCATGTTCCGGTATATATAGTTGCGGAAGCACAAAAGATACTTGAGGCATCACCAAGTGAATTAAAAACCAATCTTATAAAAGAAACCCAAGAAAACCCGAAAGACCGCGAAAATGCTTGGTTAACCACAGACATTCACTTCGAAACGATATTGAACGGCTGCACAAATTATAATCCCCGTGAGGATGTTATCCTCTCAAAGTTTATTACCAGTTATATCACTGAAAAAGGAATCACAAGACCTGAGCTCATAAAAAGTCTGAAACCCAACCAAGAAAAAATAGAGAGATAAAGTAAAAATGAAACATGCAGGGTATTTGTATCGATACCCTGTGCCCTGTTGGAATCCGCATAGAACAAATATTAAGCGCAATATCTACGTGATGCTTCCATTGGGGCGGATCCCGAATTGCACCCGGTTCACAATGGACATTATCTTTCAAAATTCAATTTTCTATGGAATTTAGGCAAGGTAGTCCATATGGTGGAAAATATGGAGTTTGTTGAATAGTTCTTTCATGAAAGTAGTCCTGAAATTTTGTAACATCTCTTTCCCCGCATCAATTGGATCCTGACCGACCTCTGACTTCCCTACTTCTCCTCCATTTTCTGCGCGACGGAAGATCCGTTCATCTTCGGTGTATCTTCATTTCTCCAATAAATAAAAACATCCTTTACCGAATCCTTTTCCAAAATCACGCTCTCACCGCCATTATTTTATAAACATCCCAGACCCCATCCTTGATCCTCGTTCACAGAACCTGGTAACCCAATCATTCCACTCATCCAATCAAAAATTTTAAAACCGCTGTTCAATCTCCTTGTTTCTGTATGTGGCCGAAAAATGCAGATTCCCCTCACTATCCGTCGGCCACATGCAGGAAAAAAACATGAGACCAAAAACAATCAGACTACGACAATGTTTTGTAGAACTGCCCAACCCGTCGGTCCATGACCGTAATACCGACAACGACCAGG
>CAZYXQ010000132.1:0-3001 GCA_964651235.1 uncultured Gammaproteobacteria bacterium | reverse complement strand
CAGACATCAACTGCAGAACGGAAAAATTCTGATTTCACGCTTGTAAACCCGCGTAATGGCAAAGAATATCCAGCCAATCCTAACCGTAGCTGGGCTGTTACTAAAGAAACCGCTCCGGACTACATTTCGAAAGGGAAAATAGTTTTTCCTGGCGATTATGATTTTCTAGATATTCAACTGCCAGCCATGCGTGTTTTTAAGTCAGAAGAAATAGCCCAGAAAGGCGATAACTTTGATAAAACCTATGTATCTACAGAATTTCTAAATCAGATAATGGATGATTTATTAAAAAAGACAACCAACAAAAAAGGTACAGATGAAATTATAGATTTATTCGGAGGGAAAGTTTTCGCGTACCCGAAAAACGAGCTCTTGATGAATAAAATCATCGAATACACCACCAATAAAGGCGATATTGTGATGGATTTTCATCTTGGGAGTGGAACAACTGCCGCAGTAGCCCACAAGATGGGAAGGCGATACATCGGCATTGAGCAGATGGATTACATCAACACCATAACCATTGAACGCATGAAAAAAGTAATCAATGGAGAGCAAGGCGGTATTTCAAAATCGATAGGATGGCAGGGAGGCGGATCATTTATTTACTGTGAATTAGCACAAGCAAACCAAACCTTTTTGGATAAGATACAAGACGCGAAAAATAGCAAGGAATTACAAGCAATTTGGCAGGAGATGCAGAACAAAGCCTTCCTAAGTTACAAAATTGATCCGAAAACAATCGAACTTGATAGCGCTAATTTTGATGCCCTCAGCCTTGATGCCCAAAAACGCTTTCTCATTGAGGTGATGGATAAAAACATGCTGTATGTTCCTTTGAGTGAGATTGACGATGAAACCTATGGTGTTAGCGCTGAAGACAAAAAGCTAAACGGTTTGTTTTTCAGGCAGGCTTAAGGTGTGGCAATGAATGAAACCAAAACGCTGCATCAAATTCTGATCGAGGAACTTGGGAAACGGACGATTGACAAAACAGAATTGCCACCAGTAATTACTGGCAATTTGAACCCCTCTTTCACTGTGCGCCGTTATCAGGAGCGCACTTTTCAGCTTTTTCTAAACTACTGGCAGGAGGCTTTCGAAGGAAAGCCGCGCCAGAACCATCAACTACTTTTTCATATGGCGACGGGTAGCGGCAAGACCCTGATAATGGCGGGACTCATGCAGTATCTATATGCCCAAGGCTATCGCGATTTTCTTTTTTTTGTAAACAGCACCAACATCATTGACAAGACAAGGAACAATTTTCTGAACCCGCTATCGGGTAAATACCTGTTTGCTCCGCAATTAAGTATAGGCGACAAGCATTTTTCCATTCGGGAGGTCGAAAATTTTCAATCATCAAATGGCGACGATCTCAACATCGTGTTTTCGACTATTCAAGGTTTACATATGAGCTTGAATGTGCCGCGTGAAAACAGTCTAACCTATGATGATTTCGCGAGCCGGAAAATTGTCCTTATTTCGGATGAGGCTCACCATATCAATGCCAGCACCAAGAGGGGCGAAAAGCCGACGCAAGAAGAACTATTTGAGACAGTAAGCTGGGAAAGTACAGTTCAACGCATTTTTATGGCGCATCCTGAAAACATATTGCTGGAATTTACTGCTACAGTTGACTTTTCTGACGAAAATTTGTCCGAGAAATACAGGCCGAAGCTGATTTTCGATTATACGCTCAAGGAATTCCGAAAAGACGGCTATTCCAAAGAAGTAACTGTCTTGCAGGCCGACTTGCCGCCTTTTGATCGTGCTTTGCAGGCTGTTTTGCTTTCTCAATATCGCCGCAAGATTTTTGAAAAGAATAGGATCGTGATTAAGCCTGTGATCCTTTTCAAATCCAGAACGATCAAGGAAAGCGAAACATTTTTTGAGGAGTTTAATACCGGATTAGCTACACTTACGGCGAAACAGATTGCTGATGTGGAGGCGCGGAACAAAGAAGATAATGCCTTGAAAGCCATGTTTGCTTATTACGAGGCCAACGGTATCACGTTCGATAATCTAGTGACGGAGCTAAAAGCCGATTTTTCCGAAGACAAACTTATTGTGGTAAACAGCAAGGAAGAAAGTGAAACGAAACAGTTGGCCATCAATTCACTGGAAGCCCCAAACAATGAATATCGCACTGTTTTTGCCGTTGATAAGCTTAACGAGGGGTGGGACGTTCTGAACCTCTTTGACATCGTTCGTTTATATAATACCCGCGACAGCAAAGCCGGAAAAATCGGCAAAACAACCATGAGCGAAGCGCAGCTAATAGGACGGGGAGCGCGATATTGCCCTTTCCGATTATCGGTCGACCAATCCGCAGATCAGCGCAAATATGACCAAGACCTTGGGAATGAGATGAGGATTTGCGAGGAGCTTATTTATCACAGTGCCTATAACCCGAAATACATTCAGGAACTAAACACGGCTTTGCGTGAAATCGGCATCAAGCCAAAGGAGACATTTCAAAGAACCATAAAGCTCAAGGATTCATTTAAACAAACCAATCTTTATAAAGTCGGATATCTCTTTCTGAACGGTCAGCGCAAATATGACCGAAGTGACATCGAGGGGTTAGATAGCTCCCTAATACACAAAACCTATGCTTTTCAGTTGCACACCGGACAGAGCCAGACTAGCGCGGTTTTTGAGGATACTAATGGGAATAACGCCACTATTGATCGTTCATCGAAAGATTACAATCTAACTGATTTTGGTATCTCGGTTTTAAGAAAAGCCATGCAGCGTTTGGATTTTTACCGATTTGACAACCTCAAAAAATTCTTGCCAAACCTAAAATCATCTCATGAGTTTGTAACCTCTGAGCATTATCTAGCCCCTATTAAAGTTGAAATCTCCGGTCCAGTAAAGCGCGTGGATGATTTAACCCCCGACGATAAACTTTCCGCATCTATACAAGTTTTGATGGAAGTTGCTGAAGGCATTGCCTCCGACAAGTTGGAATATAAGGGCACGACTGAATTTAACC
>CAZYXQ010000131.1:0-3005 GCA_964651235.1 uncultured Gammaproteobacteria bacterium | reverse complement strand
AAGCAGAGAGAACACGTTCAAAATTAACTCGATTATCGACATAACTCCTCAAATAAACTCGTATTTAATGCATTAATAATGCTCGAATATTATCTGATATGAATATATTATTTATATACTCCCTTGATCAAATCGTATCTTTCGAAAAACCATTATATTCATATGATCAAATTCAATTCGGTATCTCGTATATTTCAGCTCTATTAAAAAAATGGGGGCATAATACTTCATTGATTATACTCAGTAAAATATATGAGAAAAAAAGTAAAAAAAGAGTTGACGATTATATCCGTAAACATAAACCAAAGCTCATTTGCTTCACTTCTGTTGCTACAGAGTATAATTATATCGCCTCAGTTGCAAAATATATAAAACAACATTATCCACATATTTTTCTTTTTATCGGCGGACCGCACGTCTCGTTAAATCCGCTACAGGTAATGTCTGATCATTTTGATGCACTCTGTGTCGGTGAAGGCGAATACCCGACAGTCGACTTGGTACGACTGTTGGAAAGTAAATCTACATTGAAAAGTATTCCCAATATCTGGTTTAAGATGCCCAATGGAACAATACAACAATCTACCCCACGTCCCTTTAACAAGCAATTAGACCGCCTTCCATTTCCGGATAGGGATATGTGGAGCAAATGGATACAAATGAGTACTGCTTCAAAATTATCGATTCTTTTAGGAAGAGGGTGTCCTTATAATTGTTCTTATTGTAGTAATCATGCCCTAAGAAAAATCACAACAGGACAATACGTAAGAACAAGATCGATCTCAAATATTGAAAAAGAATTACAATACTTAAATAAAAAATACCCAACAATACGAAATATTCATCTTGAAATTGAGACAATCGGAGTTGATCAACAGTGGACACTTAATCTAACTAAGGTAATAAGACGGCTTGTCGCTAATGAAATAACCAAACCGGTTTTTAGTTTAAACCTTCGGATCATACCCAACACTAACTATACGGATTTATTCCAATCCCTATCAAAAGCAAATATTAACATCTTATTAATTGGATTAGAATCAGGAAGCGAACGAATAAGAAAGAAAATTCTTAGGCGACACTATTCAAATAATGATCTTATCAAAACAATAAGAGTGGCTAGGAAGTTTGGATTATTAGTATATTTTTACAATCTCATCGGTATACCCGGAGAAACCTACAATGATTTCAAAAAGACTGTTGAGATAAACCGTATTTGTCAACCAGATGACCATATGACGAGCATTTTTTTTCCATATCCTGGTACTGATTTATATGATCTCTGTATCCGAAAGAAATTTATTAAAAATAAATTAGACTGTAAAATGGAACGAACAAAGGCGGTTTTGGAAATGCCCAAGTTCACTAAAAGGCAAATCGAAACGGCATATTTATTTTTTGATTATTATGTTTATAATGGCCATATGGAACCATTAGGAATTCTATTTCGTGTTTTTAAAAACATATGTAATGGTTCTCCTGTTTTATATCCATTAATGAAAAAGGCACAAATATTTTTTTGGAGATTCGGTTTTAAGAACATAATAAAGGAAACAATTTCACCCTACCCCAAAAAAAATATTCAGTTACTACATTCAAATAGTAAATCGCACTATGCAAAATAGTAAAATTGTTTTAATCATATTTCTGTTAACAGTTATAAGCGCTAGCACACTCTATTTTAATCTTAAAAACAGCAATCCATCACTTTCTGCAGATAAGGATAAAGTAAATATTGTTCTGATTTCCGTTGACTCACTCAATATCAATCATATGGGGTTATTTGGATATAGGCGTAATATTACACCAAATATAGATTTGATAGCTAAGAAAGCATTCGTTGCAACAAATATGTATGCAAACTACCCTGTTACAAAACAGTCGTTTTATACCTTATTTACAGGTAAAAAAAACACTCTACTCGAACAAGAATCAGATCAAGAAACAACTCTAGCTGAATCATTAAAAAAAAATAACTATATCACACAAGCCATTGTCACTAATCCTGTATTAGATAAAACCATGGCGGTTTTTAAGAAAGGTTTTGAAGGATTTACTTTTTATGACCAAGTAAGTAACTCCGAAAGTAAACCCGGACTTGATTCCGAAAGCTATGCATATGATTATGAAAATTCTAAACAAGTAACAGAACATGCAACCTCTTGGTTAAAAAAAAATAAGGCTAATAATTTCTTTCTATGGCTTCATTACACAACTCCCCATATGCCATATAATCCCCCTCAAGAATATTTATGCAAAATTGATCCTAACAATTGTCGAGATAAAACCTATGCCATGATGTTAAAAGAAAAAAAACCTAGACTAAGTTATATAAAAAGTTGTAATGGAGCATATAATAATCCCAATATTGTTCAAAAAACAATAAACCTTTATGATGCCGAGGTTCTGAGTGTAGATGAACAAATCGGAATAATAATGAAACAATTAAAAGATATGGGATTAATAAACAAAACCATCGTCGTTTTCTATACTGATCACGGTGAGGGCTTTGATCATAATATTTTTGGTCACGGGGCTCAACTTTATAATTCAGTGGCTCAAATCGCATTAATTATCAAACATCCTAAGATTGAAGGGTCCCATTATGCGGGATTGCTTGAGAATACTGATATATTACCTACTTTATATGATCTTCTTAAGATACCACATATAAAAAACGATCTCGATGGGTTAAGTTTTATCGATAACATCATATCTTCCCAAAAAAAACCATCTTTAAATAAAAGAGTCTTATTAAAAGTCAGAGGATCAGATACAGGAACAGTAAAGGGCCTTATTACAAACGATTTTAAGTATATAAATTCTGCTAGTGCAAAATGCCCATCAATAAAAAACCAGACTGAAGAACTATATAAAAAAAACGATGCTCTAGAAACTATAAATATTGCAGAAAAAGAGATAGAACAAACCGAACAAATGAGAAGTATAGTCAATCATTTCTTTGGCGCATCAAACAATAGGGACGTATTGGATGTATTAAAAAC
>CAZYXQ010000130.1:0-3129 GCA_964651235.1 uncultured Gammaproteobacteria bacterium | reverse complement strand
CATAATAAGACGTTAGTTCACGTTCCATTTTTTTATTCCCACCAGGATATACCACATCAGCCAGCAATTCCCAAGTCCCGATAATGCTATCAGGTATATAGGCATTGAATACTTGTCGTTTATAATTCGGGTACGCTTGCTGCAAGGCATATTCATCTCCAAGCAACCAGGCTTCCATTTCTTCAATTGCTAAGCAAAAATGCACATTTATATCTATGCCATGCTTCTGTTTCAATGAAACTAGAGATTTTTTTAGTTCAGCGCAGTCCTGCTGATCTGTATCCATAATAACAAAAATAGCTTTTTCACCATTATAATTCGCAAGTGACTTTCCTATTCCTTTAAGATATAATGGTAGATCATTCAATATTTTACCGGTTTTTACATGACTTTTTGCTTTTACCTTCTCCGGAATTTTACCAAGTCCTTTAAAAAACTTAATCTTAAACTCAATTTCGTGGTCTGGATTTAATTTTTTGTATGCTCTCATAATTTCTGTAACTAAAATCGAACCTGATTGATCTTCAATCAGAAATTCTATATATACATAATTCTGCATCATTCGCTCCCATTATCCGAAATAATCGCTGTACCAAAGATTACCAAGCTCAATTCCTTCATCACTGAGTTCCTTAACATATTCGTACTCAGTAGCTCTTTTTATCTTTGAAAATCCATCTTCCGTCTTTTCCAGTACCCAAACTTCCTCCGGTGACAATGCGTTAACAAAAAAAGGACTGTGTGTTGTGACAAATAGTTGCTTTGAATAGCCTTTGCCAACACTTTTTTTCATTTCGACTGCTAACTCAGTCAAATATTTGTGATATAAACCATTTTCTGGCTCTTCAATAAAAACTAATGGACGTGGATCCTTTTCATGGAGCAATAAATAATATGCAAACAGTTTTAGCGTCCCGTCAGACATTTTTTGAGAATAGAAGGGCTCGTCAAAGCCTGTTTCGTAAAATTCTAACACCAATTGACCATTCGGCATTCGAACGGGTTCGATTTTATAAATCCCCGGTAATTTTGATTGTATATCTTCCAGTATTTTCGCAAATGCTCTTTTATCCTCTCGATGCATGTATTGTGCAACATTATTAAGGTTACTTCCAACTTGATTTAAATACTTCTGTGGCCCTGCATTCGGTATTTCTCTAGCTGAAGATGGTGTGAAATAACACAAGTACCAATTTTTTAAAAAATTTTTGAAATTAACAATACGGGGATGTTCTTTTAATTCGCCCAAAGTCACAATACCCAGCTGACGGGGATCAGCCAACTCTATACTAATTTTATCCCCAATTTCTTCTGAGTACTCTTCATCAAAACCGGTTTCTAATCCTTTAAACGCATCACCTTTACCAAAGTTTAGATTTAGAAAAGATAATGGCCGTCCTACAGCTTGGCCTTTTCGCCGCTGTCTCAAACGTTCTTTCTCAACAATCGGTCTTCCCTGACTATCCAAACAGATCGACAATTCATATGTAATTGGTGATGAATTACTAGTTTCTCGATAGTAGATTTCGAATTCAATCGAAGATGAAGAGCTTTGGGAAATTAGCTTGTCAAAACCACCTCTCCTATTTAGATCACAAGCAACTTCAACTCCTTTATCGAGACTATCTGCCAAAAAACCAAAAGCATCAGCAATTGTACTTTTCCCAGCGCCACTCTCACCAATAATCGCATTAATATTGGTAAGTTCTGGTGTTCCTTTTTTATCAAACAACAACTTTCCAAGTTGAACATCCTTTAAAGAACCGTAATTCTTAATTCGAATACCTGCAATTCTACCCAATCTGAAAGCCTCCTTTTTCAATTAAATGTTACGACACTTATACTCTAATTTTTACAAACCTTAAACAACTGTTAACAATAATGATCGCTTGATTATCTGTAACTGATGGACTGGTTATTGAACATATCTGACACCAACCGATTTTGTCCCGTTTCAATAGGGCTGGCTCACTGATGTAAAGGGCTGGCTCACTGATGTAAATGAGCCACTCCATGAAGACCGCGTTCTAGTAATTCACCAAGTTGGAAAATAAGTTACAGTGCCCAGCACTTGTACTTCTTCGTTCTTAATCCTACTAGCCTCACTTTCTTGAGTTTTTTACTTCATTAATTATTTCTTTTGGATTTACTCCAATTAACATTTCTAACTCATCTTTAAAAGATATTTTTGGTGTATATAAAGCAATATATGCATTACCTATTGCACCATAAAACAAATTCATCTCAGGATTATTATTACTGCCAAAATTTAATATATGATTCTGTGAAATTCCTGGATAGGGATCAATATAATAAATCTTCTTGATACCTAATTGATACGCCTTTTTTGCACATAATTCGCATGGACTCGCAGTTGTGAATAAGAAACCATCTTTTACACCTATCCCCCCATATTTTGATATTTGTAGAAAGGCATTCTCTTCAGCATGAAGTGCCCTTGTATAAACTTGGTTTTTTTGACACTTCATACCATTATATATATCTTTAAAACAATATGGATATTTTCGACCATTTAACTTGTTATAGTCAATTTTCTCATATACCATTTCAATTGTTTTTGAAAACTCACAATCAGTTATTTCGTAATTGCTATAAGATTCTTTGTCTTTATTTTCTAAATACTGTTTAATATCTCTTAAATTGCATGATACTTGTCCTTTCGGAACTTCATTCCAACCAACTGATTTTATAGAATAATCATCGCCTGTTACAACTGCACCAACTTGTCTCGAAAGGCACCCTGAATTAAATTTTACATTGTAAGCAATTTGCATACATCTTTCTATGTGAGTAGGCGTAATTAATCCAGGATGTCGCATTAAAACAACATATTTTAATAATTGTACAGTCAAAAAATAATAATCGCAGTTTTCTATATCAGGATTGTAAACATGAATATCTGATATTTCTAAACAGGCTAAAATATTTTGATTATAAAATTTTTCTTCACGTTCTAACTTTTGGGGATACTCTGTTTTATCCAGACTTTGAATTTCATCTGAACTTAATTTAGATAATCTCTTTCGCCTTGATACATCATCGGTGTTTACAGAAATCAAATAAAAAGCACTGTAACGTTCTTTGAAAAATACTGCTTCAAAAGGATTT
>CAZYXQ010000129.1:2710-3133 GCA_964651235.1 uncultured Gammaproteobacteria bacterium | reverse complement strand
AGACAACCGTTTTTTTCTTTAAAAAGAAAAGTATTCCCCCTAAAAGAAGCGGAAACGCAATCCCGATCTCAAGAGTAAGCCGAGTCAGATGAAATACTCCGGGACTGAAAATAAATACAGCAGCAGTCAAAAGAGATATTTTTTCATGTTTTGTTACATGTTTTATAATCTCATATATAAGAAAAGGAATAAATACGGAAATAATGACAAATAATATCCGTGCAGTAAACACTGATTTTATAGGCATAATTAACCACCACAACGCTGCCACATACATCGGGACAAAGGGAACAAAAGGATCTATACCTAAAAACTCAAGCGATAAAAAGTTTCCGTATAAATCAGCACCTGTTTTTGCAAGCGAATACCCGGAAAGCATAATATCACGCTCTCCTCTTAACAAGGAAAGCTGGATGCAAGGAA
>CAZYXQ010000129.1:0-2700 GCA_964651235.1 uncultured Gammaproteobacteria bacterium | reverse complement strand
ATATGATCCAAAAAAGGAAGATGAATTAAAAAAAATAAAATAGAAATTAAAACAAGTTTTTTATTTTTTTTGAGGTACTCAATCATGTCTGCTTATTTAAAAGAAATATATCCGTTCTTTTGCATTTTTTGTAACATGTCTGTTTTTTTATCATTTCTAATATATAAATCTGTTTTTAAATTAAAAGTAGACGGACTTTTTTCAATAGTAAAATCGTCCGGCATGTTTTCAATTGACGTATACCGTTTGCTCATCCAGTCAATAAAAAAAGCTCCAAACTCCATTGATGGAGTCATGAATATTGATGCTTCGTGTTTATATATAATTATCTGTGGCGGATTTTTTTCAAACTGCGCAAGAAAATCATTTTTAAAATACTCATCTTCACGAAACTGAGGTAAAAGAGTCGGATATTTACCGGGAAGCTTCCCGTATTTTACAAAGTATGCTTCGTTTGGTTCATACGGACCAATCCAGAAGTATTCTCCCCTTTCAACCATTTCATCAATAAAGAAACCGCTATCAGCAATATCATAAATTCCAGGCATTTTTTGAGTGTATCTAAGATAAAACTTATCGTAGGTATTTTTGAAAAGAAAAAGTGAGGCGAAAAGAGTAAAGAAAACTAAAAAAACCAAGAAGATTTTTTTTCCAAATATGAGATATTCTTCTTTTAATACTATATACCTGGACCTCCAAAAAACTATCAATGTAGAAATCGTACCAAGAGCAATAAACATACCCGACTGATAATCTGTCTCTCCGATTTTCATAAGATTACTCCGTGGCGCTGAAAAGGAAAGAATAAGAAAAAAAAATACTGCAATTAATTTATTTTCGATACCTAAAAACAGAAGCAACATAAAACTCCCTAAAGCTAACATGAGATCAACCGGAAAATACAGATTAAATTCCTTTATTCGGACCAAAAGGGGAAGATAACTTTGATAAAAATTATAGATAATTGTCAATCCAAACTTGAGAGGGTTAAAAAACCGTCCCTTTGTATAGTTTGGGATATCAATGTAAAGTTTTGTATTATAAACAAAATTGGAAATGTAAAAATCCTTCAATGTCCCGGTTACTAGCAAAAACAAACCGTATAATACATAAGGAGCTAAACTTAATCCTATTAGTGATAATGCTTTTTTTATGTTTATTTTAGCTCGTTGCTGCAAATACAGAATCCACAAATAAAAAAATCCCGCTATAAAGATAAAGGTAAGTGATGAAAAAACAAATAAAAAGTTAACAAGAGTCAATATGTATAGGGTTTTTTCCTCTGTTTTTTTATTGAATGTTTCAACAATAAGAACCCAAAACAGAACGGAAAAAAATAAAAATGCCAAGCTGTCTGCTAAAAAAAGATGCGTCCAATAATATACCGTTATAAAAGGATAGAGAAGAAAATAACAAAGATAAAACGGGTGAGCTTCTTTATTTGTTTTTTTTATGTGTTTTGAGACTAAAAAAAGCGCTATATAAGACAAAACGGCCCACCAAATCCTATGCCAGATATAAGAGCCAAATGAAAATAATTGTAAGAAGGCAGAAATATACCATGCTCCGGGCAGATGATGATCAAAAAAATCCCGATACGGTAACTTCCCTGAGAGAATAAACTTTCCTCCCAACATGTTCACGAACTCATCCGGATATGAAACATAAAGAGTATTAGTAAAAAATATCAGAAAAATGAAAACATATACCGCTATCTCCCAATTTGGCTTTTTGAATAGGCGGTTGATATAATGAAATATATGCTTCATAGATTGGCTGTAATAACCGTTACGTACAATAATTATACCATTCTGAAAGACTTTTTTGCTTCTTTTGACAAGCAAACCAATACACATTTCACCATTTTTAATACTGACCTGAGTGATACAAAAACAAATTATTCTTATCCTTCGTATGTTATACCTCTTGCTGATAGAAACAAAGGATATGCATATGGAGTAAACACTGCAATACAAGTTGCAGTCTCACAAGGATATGAATTATTTTGTGTTATTAATAATGACACGGTTGTAAAAAATGATCTTATAGAAAAAGCTATTTTAAGTATCGAAAATCACCCACACTCTTTAATCGGGGGAAAAATATTCTATATGAAGGATTATGAATTTCACAAAGATAGATATAAAAAGAAAGATATAGGTAATGTGTTATGGTATGCAGGTGGGGAAAATGACTGGGATAATTGCATCACAAAACACCGCGGTGTAGATCGCGTAGATGCAGGTAAATATGATAGGTTTCAAAAAACTTCATTCATCACTGGGTGTTTAATGTGTTATGACAAAAAAACGGTTGAGTTGCTCGGACCCTGGGATGAGGGATATTTTCTGTATTATGAAGATGCCGATTATTGTGAACGCGCAAAAAAAAATAACCTGAATTTATATTATGACCCGTCATTAGTTATTTGGCATAAAAACGCCGCTTCAACCGATGGATCCGGCTCCTCGGTACATGAACAGTATCAGCGAAAAAACCAACTCCGTTTCGGTATAAAATATGCACCCTATAAAACTAAACTGCATCTCATGAAAAACTATATCTCCTATTACTTAAGTACTATCTGCCAATGCGACCAATAAAACGTACACTTTTAGTACTATTTTTTTTTACCTTTTTCCTGATCTTTTCAATAATCTCCTTATGGAGATTTAATATTGGACAGGTATTTTATTACGA
>CAZYXQ010000128.1:0-3136 GCA_964651235.1 uncultured Gammaproteobacteria bacterium | reverse complement strand
GGACATTCCAATGATGTACTTTCCTAGTGGAGGCGCTTCAGGATTAATAAGAATTGGATTTGCTCCAGTGATGTACCGGTATCCTGCATAACTGTAAAGCGTTTCATCTGAAATAGGTTTTTTTGAGTTGGGAACCATCCACTGAGATTCTTGATATTTTACTTTATGATCAAGAAGATTAAATTTTCGGATTAATATTGATTTATTTACATAAATATGAATAAGTGGATAGAATAAACCAAGAATGAGGATAAGAAATGCAATAGTGTGTACATTTTTATTTATTATCTTCATAATGTGGGTTAATATAAAGAATAAGGTTTCGTTCCGCCTCAAATGCTTCTTTAAATACCTTACTTTGGTGGACAAAGTAAGTCCGCAGTTCATAAAATGAGGAAACGCTTATTAATAACACAAAAATAATCACAACTACTTTTAACACAGCCGGTTTATTATTCAGGATATGAAGGAGTGAATAGAATGCAACTCCAATAAAATAAACTACAGATGGGATTACAGTAAAGGTCCGTAACATATTCGGATTTTCCCAAGGGTATGTTACAAGTGTGGGTCCTAAGGAGATGAGAAACCATAATATAAACATAAGATTGGGAGTACGCTTAATCCACCGCAACGCTACTAATAAACCCCCTACAAAAAGAACTCCTAATATGGGGTTAAGGGCGGGTTTATTCGGATAATTATGCCTCCCATTTACGTCTCCTTTGATATGGAATATCCCAGCTGTAGAAGACAGGTTTCTCATGAAAAATTCACCTTTTTCCTGTAAGGTCATTTCATGATTATCAGGATAAAACTGTTGATAGAACCGAATATCTTTATGAATATTAAGGTAAATTGTGAGAGGAAGAATAAGGATGAAAAACGGGATAAAAAAATATAAGACGGTTTGTAGAGTATGTGTATAAGAAATTTGTTTTTTTTTCTTTTGTATCAATAAAAAATGTAGTAATAATAATACCGGAATTATGAAAAAAATTCTTCCTGGCTGATAGGAATTGTATGCCAGTCCGGCAAACAAACCAGATAAAATAAGCCACATTCTTTTTTTAGGTTCAGTAAGAAACACTAAGATTGAAAGGATTGATGAGAATTCAAGAAATAAAAGAAAAGTAGCCTCAAAGCCAAATCGGGCAAAATTAAAATACCACCGCATCGTGAGAAATATGAACGACAGAAGAAAGGGGATAAATCCTGTAAGTTCTTCTTTTGGATTATATGTTTGATGGAGTTTAATAAGAATAAAATAGAAAAGAACAGGGTTAATTACCCCAAACACTGCTGAGGGAAATCTGAGTGCAAAAAGTGTAGTCCCAAACACCTTAAAACTTAACAGTATGATGTAAAAATACAATGTTGCATGGCCTGTTGCAAGAAAACTGTAAGGAGTGTATGTTTTTCCGTTCAAAGAAAGAGCTAATTTTGCAAACTCAATTTCATCGAACGTGGTATTTTTTGGAATTTGGAGATACTGATAAAATACCACTCCCAAGCTCAGAAGAAATAAAATAAGTGGGAAAAGTTTTCTATTTGTATTTATTGGTGAGTTCATAATACTTAATAGTTATGATGTCCCGGATGGTTTCAATTGAATCTTTCACAAAATTCACATTTTTTGTCTCAACATGCTTCCAGGTGACTGGTATTTCTTCAATTTTATATTTTAATTTTTGTGCAAGAAAGAGAAATTCAAGATCGAATCCGGCCTTAACGGACGATCCTTCAATACTTGTTCCCTTGGGCTTAAATACTTTTAATCGGGAAATAATTTCAAGTGCAGCGTTCCGTTTAAATACTTTAAACCCGCATTGAGTGTCTTTAATATTATGTAGTCCGATCATCATATTGCGGATAAAAATAAATCCAACTGCCATAAGTTTCCGCAAAATTGGTGCTCCTTCTCGGTGGGTTTTCCGTGAACCTATGACAATATCAAATCCTTGATCGATTGATTTTAGAAGCTTATCTCCTTCTTCAATAGGAGTTGCCAGATCAATATCCGTAAACATAACAACATCACTTTTTGCTTGGCTAATACCGGTAATAAGTGTCTGGGCTTTTCCCTGATGGGGATTTTCGATGAGTCGCAGTTTCGGAAACTCCGCAAGATATTCTTTTTTAATAAGTAATTTACTGTTATCAGTTGATCCGTCGTCAACGATAAGTACTTCACTGAAACGACTATCATGGTTGGTAAAGTTGCCAATCCGGTCAAGAACACCTTTTTGGATGTTGATCTCTTCGTTATAACAGGGGACTATAAGCGATACTTGCATGTTAATTGTCATGGATAAGGCGGTAAATACTAATGTCGTATTTTTTCCACATTGTATCAATTTTAGCTTTTCCAAACATCTCAATATTCCAGGATTTCGAATTTAACACATTGCAAGGTTCTTTATTGCATAACACATACATCTGTTCCGTAACCTCTCCGGCTTCACGGTTTGCAGTTTTTAATCCTTTTTTTTCAAGAAAATACCGGAATGTGTCTTCCGAGGTAAAGTCGGTTGGTAAGGTGGCGATATTGTATGGTTTGTTATCTATATAAGGGATCATTGTTTGTGCAATTTCTTCAGCATACTTAATCTGATTATTTGGTTTTCCAAAAATGAAATAGTAATTCGTTGCATTTATTCCTATGAAAAGTCCGATTAACAGGAAAATGGGTATTTGTATCATGTATTTTTTTACTATTAGCCCGCACATATATGCCAAGGATATAAAACCGCTTAGATATACAAGTCCATAATAATGAGGATGTCTCGGACTGCTTAAAAAACTGAACAAGAATATAAAGGTAAGCAGATTGACAAGATGAAGCAAAATAAATCTTCCTCTTTTTTTGTCTCGAAAGGAGATAAATATAGTACCTATATAAAACACAGGTGTTAGAAGCGTGCTTATGATTGGGGAATACTGTATTTGTAATAGGGAGGTCCAAAACATGTGGTTGGTATATAGTATTCGGTCAATGAATGATCCTCCTGCGATTGCGTTTTGTTCGGTAAAGAGAGAGTACAAATTGTTAAAGTTCAGAAAGTCATGTCGGAAGTCAAATAGAATAAGGGGTGAAGAAGCAACCAGAAATGAGAAAAGCGCGATAAAAGGTGAG
>CAZYXQ010000127.1:0-3150 GCA_964651235.1 uncultured Gammaproteobacteria bacterium | reverse complement strand
CACAGGCTATACGGGTATACGGGCCCTCTCAACTTCATAACGGAGTAATGAATATTACTGATTTACGGGCAGGAGCCACTCTGGTCATAGCGGGTTTGAGCGCAGAGGGACAATCTGTAATAAATGGTGCTTCAATTCTTGAGCGCGGATATGAAAATATTGTGGGAAAACTTACCGGATTAGGTGGTGATATTAAAAAGGTATAATATATCCAATGAAACTAATAGAAAATATTGTAATTTTAGCAGCCGGTGACAGCGATAGATTTTGGCCTTTTACTGACAAATATCTGTTTTCTTTTTTGGGTCAAACGCTGCTTTCACATCTTACAACACGAGTGAAGCCTTTTTGTAAAAATCTGTTGGTAGTTACAGCTACTTCTCACGTTGAGAACATAAAACAAACGCTTGATGAGAACATAACGGTAATTCCGCAGGGAAAGATCGGTTCGGGAATGGCTGCTGCCGTTATGTCATGTCAGGGAGTTATTCGGGGGGAAGCTGTAATTCTCAATGCGGCTGATTTTTTTAATTTCGAAATTTTTAACGAATATATCAAAATTATTGAAGAAAAAAAACCGGATTATCTGTTTTTAGCTAAAAAAATTGATACATATTTTCCCGGTGCATATGCGGTATTTTCAGAAAATATCATTACAGGTTTTGTAGAAAAACCCGATCCAGAACACTGTCCGTCTAATGTCACGAAATTAGTTGCAGACTATTTTAAGGATATTGATTCGTTTATCCATATATTAAAAACAGGTAATACGGGAAGGGATGATGACTATGAAACGGGAATAAATCGATTGCTTGATCAAAACATTAAAACAGCACACGTCTTGTATGAAGGAAACTGGTACATGATAAAATATCCCTGGCAAATACTCTCGATGATGAATTTTTTTCTTCAAGAACAATCTGAATGTACGATTGATACTTCATGTTCCATATCGAAAAAAGCTATTTTGAAAGGTCCGATTCATCTCGGGAAACGAGTAATAATCGGAGATTATTGTAAGATTGTCGGACCCGTATTTATCGGTGACGATACGGTTATCGGTGATAGATCCCTCATAAGAGAAAGTCATATTGGTAACAATTGTCTGATTGGATCATCAACTGAAGTCGCACGGTCATATATTCATAATAATGTATCGCTTCATCGCAATTATGTGGGTGACAGCATATTGGGTGATAGTGTACTTATGGGTGCTGGTGCAGTAACAGCTAATTTTCGATTTGATCAGAAAGAAATTAGCACTGTTATAAAAAATAAGAAAATATCGACAGGAAGAGTTAAACTAGGTGCTTGTATTGGAGAGAAATCAAAAATCGGTGTTAACGTCACGCTGCTTCCGGGTATTAAAGTCGGGAAAGCATCTTTAATTGCTCCCGGGGAAGTGATAAAAAAAGACGTTACAGATAATACGTTTTTTTCCGAACAAAAGGATGTATTAAAAAAATAAATATGAAAAAAATTACGGTACTTGGAGGAGGAACAGGTACGTTTGTCGTACTTTCTGGCTTGAAAAAAATGAATCTTGACTTAGGAGTCATTGTTACCATGATGGATTCAGGAGGATCAACCGGACGGTTAAGGGATCAACTTGGCGTATTACCACCAGGTGACTTACGACAATGTCTTGTGGCACTATCTGAAGCAACAGAACTGTGGCGGAAATTATTTCTTTATCGTTTTGAAAAGGGTGATTTTGAAGGACATAATTTCGGAAATATATTTCTTTCCGCCCTTGAGAAAGTATCTACTAATTATGATGAAGTAATTGATACGGCAAGTTATGTATTGAAAACCACAGGGAAGGTGATTCCGGTAACATTTGAAAAAGCTCATCTGTGTGTTGAATATGAAAGTGGGATGATAATGAAAGGGGAAGGAAATATCGATGAAAATAACAAAGAAAAAACACGTATTAAAAGTGCGTTTCTTGAACCCCTTGTCAAACCAAATCCCATGGCTCTACAAAGGATAAAAGAATCAGATTATTTGATCATCGGTCCCGGTGATCTCTACACAAGTATAATCCCCATTTTGCTTGTAGAGGATATTAAAAAAGAGATTATGCAAACGTCAGCTAAAATGATTTTTGTGATGAATCTTATGACTAAATCCGGTCAGACATCATCTTACCGGGCGTATGATCATCTCGTTGATTTGAGAAGATATCTTGGACGGGATCCAGACTACGTAATAATAAATAATGGAGAAATACCGAAAAATATACTAGAATGGTATTTGTCACACCAGGAAAATCCGGTTCAAAATGGACTGGATAAAACTGATTTTACCGGTATGGTTATCGAAAAAGATGTGGTTGATAACAGATCAATTATTAAAAGTAAAGCAGACGTATTGACGAGAAGTATTTTAAGACATGATACTGAAAAACTTACTCGAATCATACGCGATATAATTAGCATATGATCAGAAAGCATACGATATCAATAAAAAACGCATTGCATGGTGCGTTTTGGGCGTTACGTACTCAACCCAATTATAGAATTCATGTATTTCTCTCCTTGCTTGCCATATTTAGCGGATTAGTGCTTAAGATCTCTTACAATGAATTTGTAACAATTATATTACTCGTAACATTAGGATTAAGTATAGAAACGATTAATACTGCAATAGAAGAGACCACAGACGCGATAGATACAAAATGGAGAGAAGATATTAAAATCGCAAAAGACGTAGCTGCTGGTGCGATGCTTATTTTTGCATTCGGTTCCTTCTTTATTGCGTGTATGATATTTATACCAAGGTTTATTTTACTCTTGAAGTATTGAGTTACCAATTAGCAATCTGGAATTTGTAATACATAATGTCTATTTATCTTTTCGCCACATTCATTGCATTTATATTCAACTTTTTTCTCATAATTCCGTTTATCAACTTCTTATATAAGATGAAAATGCAAAGGCAAGCTCAGGAAACGCGTGATGCATTCAATAAACCAACACCCATCTTTGATAAACTTCATGGTCATAAAAAAGGTACACCGGTTGGAGGCGGAATACTTATAGTAACAACGACCTTTCTCCTTTATTTTTTCTTTGTTCTTATGTATGCGGTTTTTAACAAACCACTTCATGCAAACTATCCATCCGTAATGGGGGAGATACGAATAAT
>CAZYXQ010000126.1:0-3248 GCA_964651235.1 uncultured Gammaproteobacteria bacterium | reverse complement strand
AGTTAAAAGGAAGAAACCCCAGAAAGGCGCCGCCAATAATAAATGCAAATATCATAACAGATTGCGCCGCTACATCATGTGCCACAAAACGTTGTGATAAAAAACCAAGGCAGACAGCTGCTATACCGACAAAACCGGGCAGTTGACCATCTACTCCCTTACTCCAGTTAATCATATTAGTTGTCCAAGTGAGCCACAGTATTGCAAGGATATCTGCGACAATCAGAATTGATCGCGGACCAAACAAATTGATTTCCCATTTCCAGACGTCAAGTCGGATAATTCCACCAAATGGATTTGAAATAAAAGGGATACCAAGTCCGAATCCGATTACAACAATTGATATAAGTATATTAGCGGCAAATCTTAAATAGGGAGAAAGATCATAATAATCATCTAAAACTCCTAAAATAAGAAGAAGTAGACTAGCAAACAGTACTCCGATTAGTAACTTATTTAGGGGAAGAAACAAAATACTTACCAATAATATTGCAATATATACAGGAATACCTCCTCCGCGAGGAATAATACCGACATGAGTATGAGCCGGATGTTTTCGCTTACTTGTATCTGTTACGAGATTTAGCTTGGTAGCCAATATAATTACGTAAGGGGTAAGAAAATTGGATATAAAAAATGCAAACAGAAAGGCAAAAAAGGCATCCATATTAGCTTATTAAAAAGACAATCTTAATAAAAAGAAATGAATATCCTAATATGAGAAATATATTAAGGTACATTATCATTTTTTGTACAAAAGATATGTTATTAAAGAATTTTCTATACAAATAATTGTTAAGAGTGTAAAAAAGAATGAGCATAATCGGTAATAAAAATATCATCCACCATTCACCGAGCTGGTCTTCACCTTGAGAATGTGAGTAAAAAAGCGGTATCTGGGGAGGAAAATGCGAATACTTCACAGCAAAAAGAGCTCCCAAAGTGACCATACTTATTACTAGAGCGTATGTCATGGGCTTTATTATACCCTACTTTAATCATTCTGTGGGAGTTGAAAAAGTGAAAACGGTTTACTATGATGTATCCAAATGACATAACATATATTTAACTTAAACCCATTGTTTTAGTTAATGTAATATTAATTATTTATAAACTCAGCCCATATGAAAGATATTATGATTCAGAATCTTATCCGGAAGGAAAAAAAAAGACAGCATGAGGGGATCGAGCTTATACCTTCTGAAAATTATGCATCAAAAGCAGTACGTGAAATACTTTCTTCTTACTTTGTAAACAAGTACTCCGAAGGATATCCTAAAAAAAGATACTATGGCGGTAATGAATTTGTGGATGAGGTAGAAATAATTGCTCAAAAACGGGCACAAAAACTTTTCGGAGTCCCTTATGTAAACGTACAACCATATTCAGGCTCACCGGCAAATCTTGCTGTGTATCTTGCGGTGTGTAAACCCCAAGACACAGTGATGGGTCAAGCTTTGACTGCCGGCGGTCATCTGACTCATGGTCATATCGTATCTGCAACCGGAATTTTTTTTAAATCAATTCAATACGGCTTAACAAAAAAGAAAGTTAAAAACAACGAAGACCTGTTTGACTATGACGAAATCCGGAGATTGGCACTGCTTCACCGACCAAAATTGATTTGGGTTGGTGCGACGGCCTACCCTCTCTTGTTCAGATATCATAGGTTTTCTGCCATTGCTGATGAAGTTGGAGCATATGTAGCAGCGGATATTGCCCATGTCGCAGGTCTTATTGCTGGTAAAGTGCATCCGTCTCCAGTACCATACGTTCATATTGTTACCACTACTACACATAAAACACTGAGAGGACCACGTGGAGCAATGATAATGGTGACTGAAAAAGGATTAAAAAAAGATCCTGAATTACCTTCGAAAATTGATAAGGCAGTATTTCCTGGACTTCAGGGCGGACCGCATGATAATCAAACTGCAGCAATAGCAGGAGCCTTATACGAAGCAACAAGTCCTCAGTTTAGCCGATATGCGAAGCAGATTGTAGAAAACTCAAAAGCACTAGCACAGACATTGATGTCTGGAGGATTGACTCTTATTGGAAATGGTTCAGAAAATCATCTTATTCTCGTTGATTTAACATCATTTATGGGTCCAGGAAGCGGAGTATTTGCTCAAAAAGCACTTGATTATGTAGGTTTGACACTGAATAAAAACACGGTACCAAATGAGACATCTTCACCTTTTTATCCGTCAGGTATTAGACTTGGGACACCTGCATCTACCACGCGGGGTATGAAGATAAAAGAAATGAAATTTATTGGAACAATGATTCTTGAAGTTTTGAACCAAATAAAAGAGGATCGATTACCGAAAGAAAAAGAATTACGATTAGCTTATATAGTGGAATTTGAGAGGCGTCTTAAGAAAAACAAACAGTTAAAGCAGTTACGAAAACACATTGTGAACGTGGCAAAGAAATTTCCCATTCCTTAACAATCAGTATGTTGACTGTATTGAATATGTCAAGTTTTGATTGATAATATATGCTTTATTCGGATAAATAGGTAGGGAATTTGTTATCTGTGTTTTAGGTATCAATACTTTACCTACAAATGAAGGGATTTCTTCATATGTTTTATTATAGATAAATACCCGTTTTGAATCGATATAATACTGTGCGGTATGAAAATCGAATTCATGTGTCACAAATACAGCATCCCTTTCTTTTAAAAGCTGTTTAATTTCAAGTAACGGTTTTTTGATATTTTCTTTATTCCTTTCTGAAATCTGAATGGATGAATAGTGTAAGGAAAATCCCATAAGAATAAGGTATATGATAATCTTACCCTTGAGATTTAATTGTTCCATACATTGGACAAAGAAAATAAGCATTCCTATTGTTACGAATATCAGATATCTGGGAAGGAATATTGAAGTTTTGAGGGAAAGAATAGTTACGATAGCTATTGATACAAAAACCCAGAAACCTATCAGGTGCTTGGTAAGTTGAAACCTTTTTTTTCTCACATGAAAATAGATCATTAATCCGATACATCCATACATTAAAAGAGATAAGGGGAGGAGATAGCGATATGTATATGAAAAAAAAGATTCATAACCAGTCAAAAGCAATGAGGGAAGTAAGAGAAAAGTATTAATGGTGATTTTCGGTATCCAAAAACCTTCATTTGAAAATGAATGATTAAATAAAACAATCAATATCCATGGAATATAACAGATAACAATCCCTCCATAAAGGGTTATAAAATAACGCCATTTTTTCTTTTC
>CAZYXQ010000125.1:0-3269 GCA_964651235.1 uncultured Gammaproteobacteria bacterium | reverse complement strand
TATGAAACGGATGAGAATACTGTATATTAGCTTTTGATGCAATTTCCAACAATTCTTCGATGGAAACAATCTGTATGTCCATACAAGCTATTGTACAGGAGTTACTGGTATATTCGTGATAAAATAGAGAGTGCAAATCAGGAGACGTCGCCTAGTTGGTTTATGGCGCAGACCTGGAAAGTCTGTATGAGCGCAAGCTCATCGCGAGTTCGAATCTCGCCGTCTCCGCAACGTAAGAAATTGCAGAGCAATTTCAACGTTGCTGGAACGCTTAAATTTGCTTTGCAAATTTATTGCGTTTCCGCAATATGTTTTACTACACATATATATACTTCAAAGTATAAGAGATAACTCACTATATATTGACTATACTTCTGATCTTAAAAAAAGATTCAAAGAACATAATTCTGGAGAAAGTAAAGCAACCAAACCGTATATTTCCTATAAGCTTATCTTTTATGAAGCATTTCTCAATAGAGTCGATGCAAAAAATAGAGAAAAATATTTAAAAGGAGGGTATAGGAGAAAAACTATTAAAGGATTAATGAAAAAATATTTTGATTCAACTACAATTATGATATGAAAATCTATGTTTGCCACTCATCACGATTTGATTACAAAAAAGAATTATATGAACCAATTCGTCATTCAAAATTAAACAATAAACATGAGTTCATTCTTCCTCATGAAGTAAGTGACCAAATATTTAATTCAAAAGAAGTGATTCCTCAATGTGATTTAGTAATCTCGGAAATTTCTTATCCATCAACCGGTATGGGTATTGAGCTTGGATGGGTAAATAAAGAAAATATCAAAATTGTATTTATTTATAAAAAAGGTTTCAAAGTATCAAAATCTTTAACAATAATTTCGTCGGATTTTATCGAATATACCGATTCTTATGATTTGATCGACAAACTGGAATTCTTTATTGAAAAATTATAAGGATATATAACATAAACCCGAGTATTTTATAATCACATGAAAACAAAACAGCCGCATCATTTTACTTATAAATACAGTGAGGGCCCTCTTCCGCTTTACGAACTTTCCCGAGCGAAATTTGTTTCAGGGAACTGTCGGCGGGCTATTCAAGATTATCTGTATTTTGTTCATGGATTATATTTAAATCCAAAACAAATCCTTCTTCCCGAGGGATATCTGAAAACAGGGAGTTTTATTACAAGAAACGGTGCGTTCGATATAACTCTTTATAAACCAGGAGACATACTCTATGCTGAAAGAATACGAGGTAAAAATAATAAACCAATACAATTAAACAGAAATTGTTTTGAAACAGAAAATGAATGGATTGTTACTTTACATTCTGCAATTTTTATTAGTAAGAATTCAGTGTATCATGCAACCGCGGTTACAGGAAAAACCTGCGTGTGGGATTTGAAGACATTTGGTACTTATTATAAACCCATTGCGGTAAAAAGAGTTTTAAAAGACTAAACCCTAAAAGCAATATTGTTTCTAATCTACCGCTTTTTACGATTAGAATGAAGTCATAATTTTTCAGTAATAAGGTATTACTTATTAAGCTGATGAGTCTGGTTGGCATTTTTAATTTGTGCAGATGGGTTTATTGCAACAAGGAGAATAGAAACAAAAACTGCTACGATCGCAATGCCAACGAGTGTGATGATAATATTTTTCAGATACCTATTGACCTGTTTAGATTTTGTTGGTAATTGTTTTTTCCATCCAAAACTGAAAATTGCCCAGGAGAAAAGCGTATTAAAAATCAATAAAATTATCACTTGGATTTGTTCGTTTTTTGTCAAAGGACCATCTTTGGGAGTATGTTTCAATGTGTTATTCATGAAATAGTAGGAATAAACCGAGAGGACAACAAATAGTATAGTTTTCGTATCCATGATTATGTGATTTATTATACAGCAGTATCGCTTAGCATTCAAAAAAAATAAAACAATTTCAGTAACAATACGTTTTACTTAATAGTATAGGAAATCTCAACTCTATAGAATATCACCATTTAAAAGAAGCCAATTGTCCCTGTTAAGAAGAAACTCGCTTGATATGGTGGGATTGTGAATTTTAACGGTCAGGTGATAATTTACTTTATTATTTGGCTTTTTAAGATATCCGTGTGTGCTAAATAGGTTCTGCCAAAACATATTATCCAAAATGTTACAGACAATTATTCTTATACCCTTTTCCAAAGCAATATGCTCAATACTCCTTAAAACGGCAGTCATCTGTTCTTGTGTCATATCATTTACAAGGATGTCATAGAGATAACATGTATGCTCCTTGAATCTCAAAACCACATATCCTGTCAGGGTATCACCCTCAACGATCTGATACAATGAATACTCATTATTTGGTTTGCTCAGATATCTCCATTGCAAATAGTTGTGGTCTTTATAAAACCTCAGATAATGTGTTTTTGCTCCAAATGTATCACTTATTCTGAATTGTTTGACCGGAACAGTCTTCTTTTTAATTTTTTTACGATACACAACCACTTTAAAATAACGCACAAATGCTCCAACAATATGATATCCATAATTATGGGCATTTTTGTCCACTTTTAAACCATCATCATTAGAAAAACCCACGGTAAAATCATACCCTCTTTTAATGACGTCGTCATATACACGCTGGGATAGAATGGAGATTAACCCTTTTCCTCTGTGATGGGGATGTGTAGTCATATCACAGCAGATCATTGATTTAAAAAACCTGTTGTTATGAACAATGGTTACCGGAAGATTGGTATATTGACCAACGACACTACCGTTTTTGTCCAAAGCCACGTATGTTATAGTGTTTCCGTTATGATGCGCATGAAACAGCTTCCACTGTACCAGCCCTATTTTATCTTTATTCCTGATGGAAAAAGATGTATCAAGCAGTTCGGTAAAAGATATGAGGTTGTAGGGTGTATATGGTTGAATTTTATAGTCCATAGTCGCGATTATTTTCACCGATTTCGGGTGCATTGTTAGTCTGATTCAGACGGTCTTTGGAAAACACAATACCTTTTCCGGGGACAACACAAGATCCCAGAAGTGGATGATTTATTTTTAATAAAAACCCGCTTTTGTAATTATTATTATCAGAATAAACTTCCGACATATCATTCACTTTCGAACATGGAATACCAAGGTTTGATAGCTTACGTTCCAAATCCTTAACGGAGAGTTTTAAAAATACGCGCTCTATATAAGTTGTTAATTGATCATTGTGCTTTAGTCGTAATGAATTTGTTTTAAATAACGCTTCATTTTTGTTTTTAA